>CALAOW010000153.1 GCA_937889395.1 uncultured Pseudomonadota bacterium
TGATGCGGTTCCGCGCCCCGAAACGACGCGCAATACGGCGACGTGGCCAGGTATTCCGTCACCGCTTTCCTCAGCGCGCCCGATCCAATCCCGTGGACAATCCGCACTTCCGCACGATTGGTAAGGAAGGCAGTGTCGAGAAATTCCTCGAGCTTGCGCAGCGCGTCCGTCGTTCGCATCCCGATCAGGTTCAGCTCGTCGCGCTCGCCGCCCTCGCGGCTAAAGGTGACGGTCGCCGCTTTTGTCTGCACCGGGCGATTTTCGGACGCACTCGCCGCCGATCTGCGCAGCCGCTCGGGCGCGACTTCGATCCTGAGGCCGCCGCGGCTGATCACAGCACGTCCCGATTCGAGCACAATCAATTCGCCGCGGATGTCGCCTACCTCGACGCTATCCCCGACCTTGAGCGGCGCATCGGACTGGGGCCCGGTTTTGTTGTCCGCAGCCGGCGCAAGGCTCTCGAGTTTCGCCGCCGCTTTCGTGACGAACCCCTTCAAGTCGGTGCGTGATTTCGCCTGCGTTTTCAACTCATCCATCAGCGCCGCACCGTCGCGCCGGAGTTCCTCGATCAGTTCCGCGACTTCGGCGCGCAGCCGCTTGCGTTCCAGCTCGGCGTGCGCGCGCGTTTTTTCAGTGTCCTGAAGAATCTCTTCTTCTGTGAGCGCCAGGCTGGCTTCGCGCTCGCGCAATTTTTCGGCCTGCGCATTCAGCTTGGCGCGCTCGCCGTCCAATCTTTTGAGCGCGTCGGTGAGCTCGATACTCCCGGCGCCCATCGATTGTTCGGCCGCGCTGATTATTTCCTCGGGCAGTCCGAGCCTGCGCGCGACCGCGAGTCCGTAACTCTGCCCGATCGTATGCGGCTTGAGGCGATACAACGGCTCCAGGCGGTCGGCGTCGAAATCCACGGCGGCGGCCTCGAACCGGGCTTGCGAGTATGCGTGGAGCTTCACCGCGGTCGAATGCGTCGCGATCGCCAGCATGCAGCGCCGCGTCCCGAGATGGTTCATCAGGCCGATCGCCAGCGCCGCGCCCTCGGCCGGGTCGGTGCCGGCGCCCGGCTCGTCGAGAATCACCAGCGCCGGCTCGACCAGCGATCTGATTATCTCCGACAAGTTTGCGATATGCCCCGAAAAGCTCGACAGGTTGGATTCGATGGACTGTTCGTCGCCGATGTCGGCGAACACGCTGCGGAAAACCGTCGCCTTGCTGCCGGCCAGCGCCGGAATCAGCATCCCCGCCTGCGCCATCAGCGACAGCAGCCCGACCGTCTTGAGCGCGACCGTTTTGCCGCCCGTATTCGGCCCCGAGATGACGATCCCGCGCTGCCCGGCCCCGATTTTCACGTCGATCGGGATCACCTCGCGGCCGCTGGTCATCAGCAGCGGATGGCGCGCGCCGATAAAGTCGATTCCCTCGTCCACCAGCTCCGGCTCGACGCATCGAAATCGCTCGGCGAAAATCGCGCGCGCGTTGAGCGCGTCGAGCGCCACCATCGCGTCGAACGTGAGCTGCAGTTCCGGCGCGTATCCGCCGACCATCGCCGTCAGCCGCGCGAGGATTCGTGTTTCTTCCGCCTCCGCTTCGCGCTCGAGCATCATCAGCCGGTTGTTCAGCTCGACGGCCCACATCGGCTCGACGAACAGTGTTTCGCCGGAAACGCTGCGGTCCTGCACGATTCCCTCGAACCGTTCCGCGTAGTTCAGCTTCATCGGCAGCACAAAGCGGCGATTGCGAACCGTCACGATGTAGTCCGAAACGAATGGCCCCATGCCCGGCGCGTTGAGCGAGCGCATCAGGCGCGCTTCGAGTTCGGCGCGCTCGTCGCGCAGCCTGCTGCGCAGGCGTTTCAGCTCGGGGCTCGCGTCGTCGAGGATCGCGCCGTCGTCGGCCAGCGCACCGAGCATCGCGTCGGCCAGTTCCTTGGGCGCGAGCAGGTTGCGCACGAGAGCCGCGACATGCCGGAAGGGCTCGACACGCGAGCGCAGGAATCCGCCGACGTGGCGCGAGCCCACGATAAAATCGCGCACTTTCACCAGCGCTTCGCCGCCGAGGATCGCACCCGCGCGCGCCGCCGCGAGCAGGTATGGCCGCTGATCGGTGAATTCGCCTATCGGGATCGAGCCGGCATGCGATCTCAGCCCGGCCATCGCGGCGGTCGAATCAAGCCGCCGGCGCACTTCGACCGCGTCGATCGACGGGCGGATTGCGGCGGTCGCCTCGCGCCCCGGCTCAGAGGCGCAATACTCCATGACGAGGTGAATCACCTTGTCGAACTCGAGTGCCTTCAGATCGCGTTCACGCATCGCGTTGGAGCCGGCCGCCCTTTTGCGTATTGGCCCGGCCCACAGGCTAATATCTAGCCCAACTTTGGTCCGCAGGCATCACGGATTCTTAACAGGCATCAAGGATATTGAAATGGATCGGATAGAATCCCGGCTGTCCACCAGCTCCGACGAGTTCCGCCGCAACCGCGACGCGATGGACGCGCTGGTCAAGCGCCTGCGCGCCGAAATCGAGCGGATTCGCCAGGGCGGTCCCGCCGCCGCGCGCGATCGTCACGTCGAACGCGGCAAGTTGCTCGCGCGCGATCGCGTCAAAAAACTTCTCGACCCCGGCAGTCCGTTCCTTGAGCTGTCACCACTGGCCGCCTTTCAGATGTACGACGGCGACTCGCCATGCGCGAGCATGATCACCGGCATCGGCAGAGTCCATGGCCGCGAGACCGTCGTCATCGCCAACGACGCGACCGTCAAGGGCGGCACCTATTTTCCGATGACCGTTAAGAAGCATCTCCGCGCGCAGCAAATCGCCATCGAGAATATGCTCCCGTGCGTTTATCTCGTCGATTCGGGCGGCGCCTTCCTGCCGATGCAGTCCGAGATTTTTCCCGACGAGCATCACTTCGGGCGCATCTTCTACAACCAGGCGCGGATGTCCGCGATTGGCCTGGCGCAGGTCGCGGTGGTGATGGGCAGTTGCACGGCAGGCGGCGCGTACGTGCCCGCGATGTGCGATGAGAACGTCATCGTCCGCGAGCAGGGAACGATCTTCCTGGCCGGGCCGCCTCTGGTGCGCGCCGCAACCGGCGAGGAGGTCAGCGCCGAGGATCTCGGCGGCGGCGACGTGCATACGCGGCTGTCGGGCGTGAGCGATCACCTGGCCGACGACGACGAGCACGCGCTCCAGATTGCGCGCGCGATCTTCGAGAATCTCGGTCCTCGCACCGCCCCCGCGATCGAGCCGGACGCCCCCGAGGATCCGCATTACGATCCCGCCGAGCTGTACGGCATCATCCCGGTCGATACGCGCCGCCCCTACGACGTGCGCGAGGTGATCGCGCGGCTGGTTGACGGCAGCAGGATGCATGAGTTCAAGGCGCGCTACGGACCCTCGATCGTCACCGGCTTCGCGCGAATCTACGGCTATCCCGTCGGCATCGTCGCCAACAACGGCGTGCTGTTCAGCGAGTCCGCGCTGAAGGCCACCCACTTCATCGAATTGTGCTGCGCGCGGCGCATCCCGATCCTATTCCTGCAAAACATCACCGGCTTCATCGTCGGTAAGCGCTACGAACAGGGCGGCATCGCGAAGGACGGCGCCAAGATGGTCAACGCTGTAGCCAACGCGCAGGTCCCGAAGTTCACGGTGATCATCGGCGCGTCGAACGGCGCGGGAAATTACGGGATGTGCGGGCGCGCGTACTCGCCGCGATTGCTCTTCATGTGGCCCAACGCGCGGATCTCGGTGATGGGCGGAGAACAGGCCGCGAATACTCTGCTGACGGTGAAGCTCGATCAGTTGAAACGCGAAGGCGCCACGATGAGTGAAGCGGAGCAAAAAGAATTTATCCGTCCCACGCTCGAGAAGTACGAAATCGAGTCGAGCGTCTATTACTCGAGCGCCCGGCTATGGGACGACGGCGTGCTCGATCCGGTCGAAACGCGCGCGGCGCTGGCGCTGGGCATCGCGGCCTCGATGAACGCGCCGATCCCCGAGCACTCCGGCTTCGGCGTCTTCAGGATGTGATCCGGTTCCGGCTCAGCCTTCCGGCGCAAGCATTTTGTCCGCCCGCACCAGCCGGTCGAACTCCTCTCCCTTGAGCAACTTCAACGCAATCGTGGCCTCGCGCAGCGTGATTCCTTCCGCGTGAGCCTTCTTGGCGACCTTGGCCGCGTTGTCGTAGCCGATATGCGGGCTCAGCGCCGTCACCAGCATCAGCGAATTTGCGACGTTGCGCCGTAGCTGTTCGCGATTGGGCTCGATCCCTTCGACGCAGTACTTGCTGAACGACGCGCACGAATGCGCCAGCAGCATCGTCGAATGCAAGAAATTGTGGATGATGATCGGTTTGAAAACGTTGAGCTCGAAATTCCCCTGCGAGCCGGCCATCGTGATCGCCACGTCGTTGCCGATCACCTGGATGCTGACCATCGTCATCGCCTCGCTCTGCGTCGGGTTCACCTTGCCCGGCATGATCGACGAGCCCGGCTCGTTCTCCGGCAGGATTAATTCTCCCAGGCCGGTGCGCGGTCCCGAGCCCATCCAGCGGACGTCGTTGGCGATCTTCATCAGCGAAGCCGCCAGCGTCTTGAGCGCTCCTGACGCCGCCACGATCGCATCGTGCGCCGCCAGCGCCGCAAACTTGTTCGGCGCCGACTTGAACGGTAGTCCCGTGTACTCCGCGATCTTTGCAGCCACGCGATCGGCAAACTCCCGATGCGTATTGAGCCCGGTGCCGACCGCCGTGCCGCCAATCGCCAGTTCGAGCAAGTCCGGCAGCGCCGCTTCGAGTCGCTTCAAGTCATAGTCGAGCTGCGCGACGTAGCCCGAGAATTCCTGCCCGAGAGTCAGCGGCACCGCATCCATCAGATGCGTGCGGCCTATCTTGATGATGTCGGCGAACTCTTTGGCTTTGCGGGCGAGCGCGTCGCGCAACTTTCGCACCGACGGAATCAGGTCGTGCGTGACTTCCTCGGCCGCCGCAATATGCATCGCAGTCGGAAAGGTGTCGTTCGACGACTGCGACATGTTCACGTCGTCGTTGGGATGGATCGGCTTTTTGCTGCCGAGCACACCGCCGGCCATCTCGATCGCGCGATTCGAGATGACCTCGTTGGCGTTCATGTTGGTCTGCGTGCCGCTGCCGGTCTGCCAGATGCGCAGCGGAAAGTGATCGTCAAGTTTGCCCGCGATCACTTCTTCGGCGGCCGCGCTCACCAGCTTGGCCTTGTCGGGGGGCAACTTGCCGAGATCGCGATTAACTTCCGCCGCTGCCTTCTTCAAAACCCCGAACGCGCGCACCACCGAACGCGGCATCCGATCGAATCCGATGGCGAAGTGCAGCAGAGATCGCTCGGTCTGCGCCCCCCAGTAGCGGTCGCACGCGACCTCGATCGCCCCCATGCTGTCGGTTTCGACGCGCTTGCCGGTCTGCGGCGCCTTGCCGGCCCCGGCCGGCGTCGCGGTCAATCCGGGCTTGGCGATGCTGGCCTTGCGCATCTTCGATTTCGAATTTGCTGCCATCTTCTATATCTCCTGTTGGATTTCGACGCGCTCGCGGCGACTATTTTAACCCGGCTGGCGCCCGACGACAGTGATTCCTCATCGGGATTCGCCCCCGACGCCCTTTTCAAAGGCTCGGTGCCGATATAGGTTATGACGCGTACTTTGACAATAGCGACTAATTTTCGATCGAGATACTTTTAAGCATTTTTTTTAGGAGTGACTGTCAACTATGCCCTGGACGATTACCCGCCTTTGCCGCGATTGCATTGACACCGGATGCGTTAGCGTGTGTCCGGTCGATTGCATTTATGAATACGTCGGCACCGACAAGGAAAAATTCCCCAACCAGCTCTATATCGATCCCGATGAATGCATCGATTGCGGCGCCTGCGAGCCCGAATGCCCGTGGGAGGCAATTTTCGAGGAGCCGGCTGTTCCCGACGTCCTCAAGGACGACATCGCGCTCAACCACGCGATGCTCGAGATCAAGGATCAGTTCAAGGTGATGCCGTTCAAGAAGGTCGAGCACCCGACGCCCGAGCAGATCGCCGAAAACAAGAAAAAATGGGGCCTCGAGACCTGAACGCCCGCCGCATTTCCCTCTAAATGCGATTGCTCCCCTTCCCACATGGGAAGGGGCCAGAGCCGCGCGTCGTTCGGCTCCTCAGGCGTTCGCCGGTTTTGCGACGCCGGCGGGAAATGAGTACCGTCAGTCTTTCTTTGATGACGGTTTCCGGTCGCGGTATTTTCGAAACCACTCCCATGCGCGCGCATCTGCTTGTCTCAGGGCTGCGTAACATTTGTCGCAGAGAAACACGCCAATCTCCGTGATGCGAAACTGGAGAAAATCGTCTATCCAGCGATGCTTGCCGACATTCCCGCAGCGTTCGCAAGCGGCAGCGTGGCATGGCTTCATTGTGCTGGCTACTGCGAGATAACCATTGCCGCGGTGCGGGTGAGCGGGATGGTGACCGACGAAACCAAACTCGTCAGCGGCGGGAAGTTGTAGCTGACGACCACGGTAACCACGCTCCCGGGCTTGTTGTCGGGCGCCCAGGTCGTGGTGACGGTCAACGCACTCGTGTTCAGCACGCCGACGACCAGACCGTCCACGTAAGTCTGAACGCCGGCCGCCGACACCGGCTGCGTCGCGGTGGACCCATGGACCACCGCATAGCGAACGGCCTGCTGTGCGCTGTAACAAACGAAGTCGTAGCAATAGAGCGCCAGTGCGAAGTTGATTATCGCGAAAAACAGGGTCAGGCACGGCGTTAGCACCAGCGCGAACTCGGCCATCGCCTGTCCCGGGTGCGAGCATCGGATCGCGGCGCGCAACCATCGGCGCCATAGCTTGATGCCGCTCGCGTTCATTTGATTATTGGACGACGCGCATAACGGCTTTGCCGGGCACTGTCATAGGCGGCATGATGCCCATGAAATTGACGAGCGGCGCGTACGGGGCGCCGGTGTTGACCTGCGTGTACAGCAACCGATGGCTGCCGGAGCAGTCGGTTGACAGGCACGTCGATGCGGTCCCGTTGGCGCATTGACAGAAATGAGTCGCGGTCGTCGTCATCCCGACAATATTGGGTGCGTCGTTGGCCGCCGCCGCCTGCATCCCGGCGTTATCGGCCGCGGTCGAGAGATTCTGCGAACCGTACTGAACACCGGCCCGCGCCGCGTTTGAAACCGAAATCGCGATGTAGAACGCGCGGCCCGTTTCCACCACCACCAGGAACATCATCAGCAGCAGCGGCACACTGAGCGCGAGCTCCACCGCCGCCTGCCCGTGCGTGCGACCGTCATGCAGGCGCTTCCAAGTGGTCGCGCGCATGGATTCAACAGGCTCCGGGAATCGCAGTATCGTACTCATTCGGCCAGTATCGTTCCTTTTATCGGTGAGCCGTTTGTCAGCGACGAATAGTTGTCGCCGATCGTCGAGTTGCCGCTTATCACGAGCTTGCCTGCCACCAGCATGTCGTAGCCGTTGAGGCTGCTGTTTCCGCTGTAGGTAAGCGTCGTCGTCGGGAAGTAGAGTGCGCCGTCGAAGGTCGAACTCGAATTTCCGCTTATCGTGCTGCCCGCGGCGCTGCTCGGAATCGAGCGATCCTGAAAGAACAGGATTCCCGCCAGTGGCCCCGA
>CALAOW010000154.1 GCA_937889395.1 uncultured Pseudomonadota bacterium
TGGTGGAGGCGGGGGGAATTGAACCCCCGTCCGAAGGCCTTCCGGCGACGGCCACTACACGCTTAGTCTGCGAATTTTAGCTCGCGTCCGAAACGCCCACAGACGGGCTTTCCTGACGCCAGCCGGCTGAATTTTCGGGTCGCCGCCCAGCCGGTGAACTGCGGTTCCCTAGCCCACTAAATGACGCCCCGACCCGCTGCCATGGGCGAGCAGCGGCGGGACGCTAGCGGCCCTTAGGCCGCCAGAGCGTAACCGTTATTGTCTGCGGGTAAATTTCGCAGTCTGCCAGTTTTACGGGTCGACAGCACCCGGCGTGCGACCATGGCCATATTGTCTTCGTCGAATCCAGTTCGCCCCCACAGATAGTGGGTTTTCGATACGAGGCCAGTCGAAACGGTTACATATTCAATCTAAGGATCGAGCGCCGCCTTCGCAACCATGCCTGCTTGCCCCCTTATCTGCGTCGGCGCCTGCGGATAGACTCGCCCTGCAATGGCGCGCGACACCCGCAACGGCAAACCGCCTGGCGACGGATTCGAACTGGTCGCTGATAACCGCAAGGCGCGGCACGATTTCTTCATCGAGGAGACGCTCGAGGCCGGCTTGGCGCTCACCGGCACGGAAGTCAAATCGCTGCGGGCGCATCGCGCAAATCTGCGCGACAGTTACGCGCGCATCAAAAACGGCGAGGCGTTCCTCGAGAGCGTCCATATCGGCGCCTACGCTCCCGCGGGCCAATTCAGCCACAAGGAAACTCGCGCGCGAAAACTCCTGATGCATCGCCGCGAGATCGATCGCCTGTGGGGCCGCGTGCGCGAGAAGGGCTATTCGATCGTCCCGCTGAAACTATACTTCAAAAACGGCCGCGCCAAGGTTGAACTGGGGCTCGCCAAGGGCAAGCACTCCTACGACAAACGCGCCGAGATCGCGCGCAAGACCTCCGAGCGCGAAATCGAGCGCGCGCTGAAAGGACGCAACCGCTAGCGCGCGGCCTCGCTCGCCGCGAGTTGGCGTAATTCCGCAATCAGGCTCTGGAAGCCGGCGACGCTCGCCGACAGTTGCGCTGCCGTAGTGCCGACGCTTCCCAGCACGCTCGCCGCGGTGTCGTGAAATCGCGCCGGCTTGATCGCGAATCGCCACGATTCGGCTAACGCGCCTTTCTCATTGAGAAAAAATCTGCGATTCAGCGCGTACAGTACAATCGTCATGAAGCCCGCCGCACGAAACAGGCATCCCGCGACGTACATCACGTCCGCGCGCTCGGCCGGTTTCGCGGCGATCGAAATTTCGAATTCCGCGTCAAACAGATGCTTGGCTACGGCGGCGGTTCGAAATTTTTCAGGATATTCGCGGACCTTGGACTTGAGTCCGCCGATCGCACCCGCCGGATCGAAAAGCGGACGGCAGACGTGAACCTCGCCCGCGTAAATCTGCATGTGAAATCCCAGCGGATGGCCGAGTTGATAAATGCTGCGCGGGCGCCCGGCGATGCATTCCTCGATCGCCTCGCGCACCGCACCAATTTCACGGTAAAGAAAATCCACGTGATGGCCCCGAATTTCGAGCCATCCGCCGCCGTTCACCGCTGGTCCCCATTCACCGAACGAAGTCACCAATCCATCGCTATGACGATCGTCGAGTTCCCGCGCAGCCGCTCCCAGAGCTGCCGTCGAGAATGGATTCGCGCCATCGTAATAAATCCCAAGATCGACATCTGAGCGTTCGTCGGCAGTACCGCGCGCGCGCGATCCGCCAAGCACGATCGCCAGGACGCCCTCGATCTTTGCGACGCGGCCCACGACATGACTGAGTATTTCTTCGATTTCGCGCGGGTCAGCCATCCGCCGAGCTTAAGTCGCCCGTCCTAATCGAGCAACGACGATGCAGTTCGCGACTTCGGTGCTAGCTGAGGGCGGACGTGTCGGTGCCCACCGCACCCAGCAAAGCCTGCAGTCTTGCGATGCGCCTGCCCAGCGGAGGATGCGTCGAAAACAGGTTGGCAAAGAATCCTTCGCTGTCTTCGCGGATTCCTTCGCGAGGATTGACGATGAACAGATGCGCGGTGCCTGCGGTGCCCTGTTTTAGCGGCGACTCGACTTTCGCGATGTGCTCCAGCGCGCGCAGCAGCGCGCGCGGGTTGCGCGTGAACTCAACCGACGACGCATCCGCGAGGTATTCGCGCTGCCGCGACACCGCCATCGCAAGCAATTGCGAGAAGATCGGCGCTACCGCAGCCAGGACGATCACCGCGATCGTGATCAGTACCGCCGCCTGATTGTCGCGATCATTACTGCTCCTGCCGCGCGCGCCGAATCCGCCGAAGAACATCCAGCGGTACACGAAATCCGAAAGCATCGCGATTCCACCGACCATCACCGCGATCATCATCATCGTGCGGATGTCGTAGTCGGCGACGTGCGACATCTCGTGCCCGATCACTCCCTGCAACTCTTCCCGATCCATCTGATCGACCAGTCCCTGGGTGACGCAAATCACCGAATGCGCCGGGTCGCGCCCGGTCGCGAACGCATTCGGCGACGGATCGTCGATGAGATACGGCTTGGGGACGGGCATCCGCGCCGCGGTCGCCATTTCGTTGATCACGTCGAGCACCGTCTGATGCTTCGGCGTGTCGGGCGTGAGCGGGCGCGCGTGAACCGAGAGCAGCACCAGGGACGCGCCGCTGTAATATGACACGATCGATTGCACGGCGGCGAAGACCAGCGCCGCAATCGTCAGTACCGGGAAGCCGACGAGGTGTCCATCGACAATCGCAACGTCGCGTGCCGCAAAATCAAGGCCAAGCCCAAGCGCTCCGAACAGCGCCATGAACGCGACGACCAGTATCGCGGTCTCGCGGCGATTGGTCGCTTCGAGACCCCTGAAGTTGCTTGATGCCATCGAGCATGCCCGCCCGCGACGCGTGAGCTCAGGCGCGCGGCGGCGTCATCGAAAGGTCAACCTTGGGGACAGCCTGCTCTTCCGGAGCGCCTTTGAAATATTCCGCGGCCTTGAAACCGAAATTGCTGGCGATGAGATTCGTCGGGAAGGTTTGGATGCGCGTGTTCAGATCGAGCACGACGTCGTTGTACGCCTGTCGCGCGAATGCGATTTGATTTTCCGTGGTCGTCAGCTCTTCCTGAAGTTTGAGCACGTTCTCGTCGGCCTTTAACTGCGGATAGTTCTCCATCACCGCCAGCATTTTACCCAGCCCGGTAGTGATCTGGGTCTCCGCCGCCATGCGCGAGGCCTGGTCCGGCGCGCTGACAGCCTTGGCGCGCGCCTCGACGACCTGCGTGAGCGTGTCGCGCTCGAACTGCATATAGCCTTTGACGGCTTCGATGAGATTGGGAATCAGATCATGACGGCGTTTCAGTTGTACATCGATCTGCCGCCACGAATTATCTACTTGGTTGCGCAGACTGACTAATCGATTGTATGCAAAGACTACCCACGCGACGATAGCCACTACGATAATCAGAAACGCCATCTGCTATTCCTCAATACGTCAGGATCCAGTTTTCGGTAATGATGGGCCTCCGCTGCGGGCCAGCGCCGCGCGAATGAAACGCGAGCGGACCTGCTCTCGGGCGAGTATCCGCTGCGCCGGCGGCAGCGCCTGCAGCGTGCGGAAGACCGCGTTGAGGAAACGCGCGCCGCGCCCGGCCCCCTCGTCGAAGAGGAGCTGCGCGAGCCGGCCGCGCTCGATCACCATGCGCAGCGTGCGCTCGAGCGTGTCCCGCGGGATGTAGGGCGGCTTCCCATCGCGCTGCATGCGCATCGCATGCTTGCGGCAGGCGTCGGCGCACAGACCGCAGCCGATACATCGATCGTCGTCGACGAGCGGGTGCAGCTCGTTGGTGCGCCGCGCCTCGCTGCGCTCGGGACGCATCGTGATCGCGCCGACCGGGCACGCCCGCGCACATCGCGAGCATCCGGCGCACTTGTCGGGATCGGAGTGCGGCTTGAAGCCGCTCGGGTTAACCCCGTGCAGATCGTACCGGTTGATCGACTGAAGCTGGGTGCAGCAGCATGCGCAGCAACTGCAGATGTAGGTCGGCTGCTGGAGGACGTTGTCGGCGATATGGACCAGTCCGCGGGCGCGCGCGGCGGCGAGCAGGTCGAGCGCCTCCGAACGCCCGATGGCGCGGCCGAAGTTGCGGCGGATGACGAAGTCCGCGCCGGCGTTGAGCGACATGCAAGTCTCCTGCGGCGCGTCGCAGGCTTTGTCGAGATGTTCGGCCTTGTGGCGGCAGTAGCATAGCGACACGGAGCGGGATTGCGCGTCGGAAACGATCGCAGTCGCGCGCTCATAGTCCAGCACCTCGGGGACGTCGTCATCGAGACCCGACTCGTGGACCAGCGCGCGCCCGATCACGGTCTCTTCGCCAAAGACCTCGCGCACGAACGTGTCATCGCCGTGAATGTAGGCGTCGAGCGCCTCGGCCATGCGCTTTTTCGGGATCGAGTCCTTCGCGCGCATCATCGAGAACTCAAAGAACCCGGCCATCGGCGGCGCCAGCACGTACTTGGTGTCGCCGGTCTCGGGATGGACGAGGTCGAGCACCACGCCGCGGTCACAGAGCGCATCCAGGCGCGGCTTGAGCGCCTGGGAGGCGAGGTTGAGACGCTTGGCAATCCCGTCAAGCCCGGTGGGCATGACCGGCAGCCGCGAGGCAAGGTCCGCCTCCTCGGGGCTGTACAGGATCTCGAGGATTTCCTTCCAGCCATTCCAGGCGCGCGGGTCGCGCGGCTCCGGGAGCGCGGCCTGGGTAGCCTCCAGGCGGCGCACGAACGCGCGGTACTCCTGCTTAAGATGGCCGAGGTGCCCCATCCGAACCTCCCGTCAGACCGTTAAACCGGGATTTCCATTTTGACTCCCCGATTCCAACTCGCCGTATAGACCCAATGGCCTCGCGCTACAAGGCTTTAGCCGATTTTGGTTCATGGTGTTTCCAGCGGCGCCGGGAGGGGCCGGTTTGGCGGCCTTCGAGACGGTCGCAATCTCTTGCGCGAATCGCGCCGCCATCTTGCTATCGCCGTTGCGTTCGGCAATTTTCATACCCTCATCCAGCGCTTTGAGCGCCCGTGGAATCTCCTCCCTTGCCGAGAAACACACCAACCTTTCGAAAGATGCAGGCGTAGAGCGCTCCTTTCTCGGCGGCATTCATGACGGCGAATGCAAGCAACGAAAACGAAACTCGCGACACGATTCTGGACGGACGTATCGCGCTGATCCAGCCCAGGCACGGTTACCGCTTCTCGGTCGAGGCGATTTTGCTCGGCCGCTTTGCGCGCGCGAGTACGCGCGAGCGAGTGCTTGAGTTGGGTGCGGGATGCGGCGTCGTATCGATCATGATAGCCGCTCTTTATCGGCCGCGCCAAGTCGTTGCGATCGAGATCCAGCCTCCCTTGGCGGCGATGATCGCCCGTAGCGCCGCGATTAACGGGCTGGAGTCGGTGAATGCGGTTTGTGCCGACCTTCGGAGCAAAAGAATTGCCGGAGTCGAGTCCGCGAGTTTCGACCTGGTCGTCGCGAATCCTCCCTATCGCGCAGCCGCTGCCGGCCGCGAAAATCCCGACCACGGGCGCCGCTTGGCGCGCGGCGAGAGTACCGCCGTGCTGGGGGATTTCGTCGCGGCGGCGCGTCGCTATGCGCGCCGCGGCGGGCGCGTTGCGTTCGTCTTCACCGCACGCAGAAGCGCCGAGCTGATTTCTGCGATGCGCTCGAATCAACTCGAGCCCAAGCGGATCCGGTTCGTGCATCCGCGGATTGCGGCGCCGGCGTCGGTGATGTTGGTCGAGGCCCGTGCCGGCGGCGGAATCGAAGTAACTATCGAGCCGCCGTTGATTCTCTACGAACGTCCGGGGATATACACCAGCGAAGCGCGCGCAATACTCAGTTCGGCCTGACTGAGTAATAGTATATTCGAAATTGTACTATTACTTCGCCGTCAGGAAGTCGCTCGCTTGATCCGCGACGTAGCCAGGCTTTTCCATCGGCAAGAAATGGCCCGCGTCCGCCACGTCGATCACGCGTCCATTCTTGAGCTGCTTCGCGACCTTTCCGGACAACGCCACGCCGGGCGAATCGCCGCGCGCGCCGAACATTATCAACAGCGGCGCCGTGCAGCGGAGAATTCGCCCGAGCCCGTCGAAATCGCGCGATGTCTCGTAGAATTTTGCCTCGACCTCGGGCGCGCACTTGAGTTCGCGCCTGCCATCGCTGGTCGGACGCGTACCGAACCGGCAATAGTCGCGGAGAATATCCTTCTGCCAGGTGCTATAGGGCGGCTTGTTTTCGAAGCTCGAGAACATCGCCTCGACGCTGTCGAAAATGCGCCTGCGTTTCAGCGTCCGCTCGATGAACGGATTGCGCCATCCGAGTTCCGGCGCGGTCGCCGACTCGAAGATGACCGGCTCGATCAGGACTGCGCGTGAGATCAGGTCCGGGCGCTCGCAAGCAAGCGAGCCGATCGCCGTCGCGCCGGCAGAATGGCCGACCGCCCGGACGCCTGACCAGCCCATCGCAGTTATAAATCCTTCCAGGTCCCGCATCGTCGAGCCCCAGCTATAGTCGCCGTCGGGTGGCGCCGAACTGTCGCCGTGGCCGCGCTGATCGTAGGTGTACACGTGACCGATCGCGCGCAGCGGCTCTGCGAGCGGCCGGTAGATGCGGCCGAGAAATCCGGTCGCGTGCAGGATCACGATTGGCGCGCCGTCGCCGCCCCAGTCCAGCGTATGCATCCGGATGCCGTTGACGTTCACGAAGCTCGACGCCGGTTCACTGAGGTTCGAGTCGATGCCGTTGGGTTCGATGTTTGTCACCCCTCAAGGTTGCGAGGAACTACACTCGCGAAGGATTCAGTATTCACTGGTCGGCCTTGTTCTCGGTCGCCGCCGACTCCCGATCGACAGCTTTGGCTTCGGGAGAGCGGATGTCTTCGAGTGTAATCGTCTTGAACAGGTCGTTGCGCACGGCGCCCATCTTCGCCAGCACGCGGTCGACGCGCGGATCGCCGCCGCCGGCGCCCTGATCGAACTCGACGGATTTGAGCGCGTCCGCCAGCACCACCGTCGAAGACTCGCGCGCCAGAAACAGCCCCTGATTCAGCGGACCGGCGCTCGAATCAGCCTCGATTACAAAGCCTCCCGCCTTGAGCCCGTCAAGAATCGGGATAATTGCGGCTTCCGATACGAACAGTTCGCGGGCGAGCGTCCACGACGTAACTTCGTCACCGCCGTGATAGGCGCGATCCGCCAGGCGGATCAGGATGTGCATCGTCGCTGCATACAGAAAATCCGGCGACATCGGCCCCAGCATCGGTGGCAGGTCACCGCGTTGCACCGCCGCGGTCAGTTCGGCGCCGAACAGAATCACCGCCCACGCGATGTAGATCCAGACCAGGAAAATCGGCAGCGTCGCCATCGCGCCGTAGATTGCCCGATAGTTGGCGACACCCACCTGGAAGCGCACGTATCCCCACTGCGCGAGCTGAAACAGCACCGCGGTCACAAACGAACCGATCAGCGCGGGAACATATTTGACTTTGGTGTAGGGGAAAAAGACGAACAGGAAAAAGAATCCGGCCCACACGAACAAGTACGGCAGTAGTTGGGTGATAAATGGAAAGTGCGAAATCCGCACCGAGAAAACCGCGGTCACGCCGAGCGCCGCCACGATCAGGAACGGCACCGTGAACAGCACGCTCAAGTAGTCGGAGAACTTGCGAAAATAACTGCGGCTCTGCGGCACGTTGAAGATCGTGTTGAGCGCCTGCTCGACCGTGCCCATCGTGGAAATAACCGTGATCAGCAGAAACGCGCCGCCCGCCGAACCCAATGCTGCCGCGTTTACGTTCTCGACGTAGCCCATCAACTGCGACGACGATGGGCCGAGTCCCAGGTATTGCTCGACCAGTGGACGCAATCGTTGCGCGCCGCCGAATCCTTTAACCGCGGAAAATGCGAGCGCAAGAATTGGTACGATCGACAGCGCGACCGTGAAAGTCAGCGCGGACGCGCGCAGCAGATCGTTGTTGCTGATGAATCCTTCGACCGCGTGGTTCAGGACGTGCCAGACGTGAAGCGCGGTTGTATGGCGCGATACCCTGGTTTTGAGGTCTAGCGTCTTGCTCTCGAGCCAGCTGGGGGTGCGCCGCGTCACGTCTGTTTACAGGATTGCGCCGCCGCCGATTTGCCCGCACTTCACGAATCGATTGTCAGGGCATGACTTGCGCGATGTCAAGCGTACGGCCGCGCGGCGCGTTGCGCGCCCATGCGCTTTGCGATTAGCTCATCGTTCATGGCTCGGTTGGCAGCGCACGGAAAATACCTCCTCGACGGCGCGCAAAAATTCTACCTTCGCGGCGTTTCGTACGGGCCGTTTGCTGCGAATTCCCGCGGCGAAAGGTATCCCGAGCCCGAGCGCGCGGCAGCCGACTTCGCCCTGATGAACAGGCTGGGCGCCAATCTGATTCGTCTCTACGTTCCACCACCGCCGTGGATGGTCGAGGAGGCGCAGAAGGCCGGACTGCGCATGATGCTCGGCATCCCGTGGCCGTTTCACATGGCGTTTTTGGATTCGCCCGACATGATGCGCGAAATCCGCGACACGATCCGCAAGACGGTTCTCGACACGCGCGAATTCGGCGAGACCATCGCAGCCTACAGCATCGGCAACGAGATTCGATCGGATATCGTGCGCTGGCACGGGCCGCGCGCCGTCAGCCGCTTTCTCGCCGAACTCCGCGACCTCGGAAAGCAGATCGATCCCGGCGCGCTTTTCACCTATTCGAACTATCCCTCAGCCGAATATCTCGATCTGAGTTTTCTCGATTTCATTTCGTTCAATGTGTATCTGCATCGCGAGAAAGACTTCCGCCGCTACCTGACTCATCTGATGGGACAAGCCGGCGAGCTGCCGCTGGTGCTCAGCGAAACCGGCATGGATACGGTTCGCGAAGGCGAAGATCATCAGGCCGAACTCCTTTCATGGCAGTGCCGTGCGGCATTCGAGCTAGGATTGTCCGGCTTCATCGTGTTCGCGTTCACCGACGAATGGCACACCGGCGGCGCCGAGATTACCGACTGGGCATTTGGACTGACCCGCCGCGATCGCTCGCCCAAACTCGCCTTCGATGCGGTCGCCAAAGTTTTCGGCGACAATCTGCCGCCACCGCTTGCGGCCGCTCCCAAAGCGACCGTGGTGGTGGCCGCCTACAACGCGGCATCGACGCTTGGCGAATGTCTCTCCTCGATTAGCGAGCTCAACTATCCAGACTACGAAACAATCGTCATCGATGACGGATCGACCGATTCGACTTCTGAAATCGCCAGCCGCGCCGGAGTCCGCGCGATTCGCATCGAGCACAATGGTCTCGCAGCCGCGCGCAACGCAGGCGTCGGCGCCGCATCCAACGAAAGCGAAATCGTCGCGTTCATCGATGCCGACGCGCGTGCCGATCGCGACTGGCTGTATCATCTGGTCGAGACGATCGAGCGCCGCGATGCGGCCGCGGCGGCCGGCCCGAATTTCGCCCCCGCTCCTTCCTCCGCTCGAGCCACCGCGATGGCAGCCGCGCCCGGACTGCCGCGCGAGGTGCGTGCCGGCGACGATCGCCTCGCGCAACTGTGCGGATGCAACATGGCGATTACCAAAGCCGCGCTGCTGAAGGTCGGTGGCTTCGATCCGATGTTTACCACCGCCGGCGACGACGTGGATCTTTCCTGGCGCCTTGCGGCGTCGGCTGAAACGCTCGCGTACGCTCCCGGAGCAGTCGTGATTCACGAGCGGCGTGCGACTCTCTCCGCTTATCTGCGTCAGCAACGCGGCTACGGCGCCGCCGAAGGCTTGCTGCTGCGCAAATATCCGCTGCGGATCGCAGGCCAGGACGGGATCTACGCGGGGCCGTCATGGATCGGCTCGATCTTCGGCGGCGCGCGCGTCTATTACGGCGCTTTCGGCCGCGGCCTTTTTCAGACCGTGTATTCGGCGGGCAGCTCGCACGCCGACTTGCCGCTGACCATTCAATGGGTCGGGTTGTCGCTGATTTTTCTGGTGCTCGGCGAGTTCAATCGGCTGCTGGGCGTGCTCGGCGCCGGTGGGATCGCGCTCTCGATGCTGGCCGCGGCGGCGGCCGCAGCGTCTGCCCCCTTGCCGCGCGCGCATCGCGGCCCGGCCGCGCGAATCTATCTCTGGATCGTCAATCTGCTCGGCCCTGCCGTTCGCAGTCTTGCGCGCGAGCGCGTCAAATGGCGATTCGAGCCCGCGACTGCCGGCGGAGATTACAATGGTCCGGTTAAATTAAACGACCAGGTCGAGTTCGCTATGTCAGACGGCGCCGTGCGAATCGATTCCGCGACGATACTTGCCGCCATCCGCGAAGCATTGGTTCGCCGCGGCGTTGCAGTGGCCGAGACCGACGGCTTCCAGTCCTACGACCTCGAGATCGTCGTTGCGCCGATGATTCGCGTGCCGATAAATGCGTTGCTCCAGAGCGACGGCAGCATCGCGCTGCTCTGGCGTCTTCGATCGGCGCCGCGCCGGGCGCTGATCGCCGCGGCGATCACGCTGCTGGTTTTGTTGGCCGCGGGATCCTCAGTGCGTGAGGGAATCGGCGGCGTAATATGCGCCGCAATCGCAGTCGGGCTGTTGGCGATCGATCGCGCGCGGCGTATTCCCGCGATCATCAAAGTCTGCGCCGCCGAAGTAGCTGGATCGCTTGGAATCTCAATGGCAAAGCGCTCGGAAGGCGAAACGTGATGCGCACGCTGGAACTTTACGGCCACGTTATTCGCAGGATGCGTCCGCATCTGGGCCGTCTCGCGATCGCAATCGGCGGTGTGCTGCTTGCCTCGGCAACCGAGGTGCTCAAGCCGTGGCCGCTCAAGATTGTGATCGACAACGTGCTGCGCGGCGTGCCGATGGTGAGCAAATGGATTCCGCCGATGCCGCGCGGCGAGCTGCTGGCGGCCGCGTGCGTCAGCCTCGTCATCTTGTACGCGCTGCTCGGCCTGCTCAACGTCATGACGAACTACGTCACCGTTTCGATCGGCCAGCGGATGGTCAACGAGCTGCGCGCGCGCCTGTTCGATCACTTGCAAAGCCTTTCGCTGTCGTTCCATCGCCGGCGTGAAGTCGGCGACCTGATGGTGCGCATCACCTACGACACCTACTCGATTCAGACGATCGCCATGAACGGATTCTTCCCGGTGTTGTCGTCGCTGATTCTGCTGGGTGGGATGTTCGTTGTGATGATCAGGATGGACGCGACGCTGACGCTCGTGGCGCTCGCGATAGTACCGCTCCTGATTCTGTTGATCATGTCAATTAGCGGTCGCATCGACGAGATCGCGGGCGGCGCGCGAATCAAGGAAAGCCGCCTGTTCACCGTCGCGCAGAGCGCGCTCGCCGCGATTCACGTTGTGCAGGCCTTCACGCGAGAGGGCGAGTCGTACCGCGAGTTCGTCGAGTCGAGCAGCGAGAGTCTGGAGGCGACCCTGCGCCTGTACACTCTGCAAACGATTTACGCCGGCGCGGTTGGCGTGTTGATCGCGTGCGGCACGGCGATCGTGATTTACCTCGGCGCGCGGCATGTCCTCGACGGGCGGCTCACGATCGGCGACCTGATCGTTTTCACGACTTACCTCGCCTCGCTCTACGGTCCGGTGAACCAGATTTCCCAAACCTACGGACAGATCGAAGGCGCGAAGGCGGGACTCAGGCGATGCCTCGAATTGCTCGCAATCGATCCCGAAATCAAGGACCGGGCGGGCGCGAAGTCGCTTGGCCGCGCTCGCGGCGAGATCGAATTCGACAATGTCGTGTTCGGCTACGACCCAGGGCGAACCGTGCTCAAGGGGGTCAGTTTCAAGGCTGCGCCGGGCGAGACCATCGCGATCGTCGGTCCGAGCGGCTCCGGAAAAACCACGATGGCCAGCCTGCTCGCGCGCTTTTACGAACCACAGAGCGGCGCGATCAAGATTGACGGCAGCGATACCCGCTACCTCACGCTCGATTCGATCCGCGGGAACATCGCGATGGTCCTGCAGCCGCCGCTCGTGCTCGGCGATACGATGCGCGTCAACGTCGCGTTCGGAAAGCCGGCGGTTGACGACGCGAAAGTGTTCCGCGCGATCGAAATGGCGCGGCTCGGAGCCGTGCTCGCCAAGTTGCCGGCCGGCCTGAACGAAGTGTTGGGGCAGGGCGGACACAGCCTTTCCCAGGGGGAGGCGCAGCGCGTCACGATCGCACGCGCGTTGCTGAAGGACGCCCCGATTTTAATCATGGATGAACCGACCAGCGCGCTGGATTCTGAAACCGAATCGATGGTGCTCGCCGCGGTGCGCGAGGCGATGCGCGGACGGACCACGCTGGTGATCGCGCACCGGCTCTCGACGGTTCAGAACGCCGATCGAATACTCGTGCTGCGCGACGGAGTAATTGCCGAGCAGGGAACGTTCAACGAGTTACTGGCTCGAGGCGGCTTCTTCAGCTACCTCTACAACATTCAGGCGTGGAGCCGCGAAGCCGCCGGCTGAAGGCGCCGCGCATTTACCGAGAAGATAGATGCTTACAATTGGTCTCACTGGTGGAATCGGTTCGGGCAAGAGCACCGTCGCGAAAATCCTCGGCGAATTCGGTGCGCCGATCCTCGACGCCGACAAAATCGCGCACACCACTTACGCTCCCGGCGGTCCCGCCTACGACGCAGTCGTCGCGGCCTTCGGCGCGGATATTGTTGCTCCCGATCGCACGATCGATCGCAAGAAACTCGGTGCCATCGTGTTTGGAAAACCCGAGCAACTTAAGAAACTGACGTCGATCGTATGGCCCGCCACGTTCGAGAGCATCCGCCGCAACGTCGCCGAATTGCGCGCGAGCGGTACGAAGATGCCGATCGTTGTCGAGGCTGCGATTCTGATCGAGGCAAATTGGCAACCGCTGTTTGACGAAATCTGGCTGGTGCGCGCCTCGCGCGAGCAAGTGGTCGCCCGAATCGAGCGCCAACGCGGGCTGAAACCGGCTGAAACCGAGGCGCGAATCCGCGCGCAGTTGCCCGACGAGCAACGCGCGAAGCATGCCAGCCTCGTGATCGAGAACAATGGATCGCTCGACGAGTTGCGCAACCTGCTGAAATCGGTGTGGTCCGATGCGCTCAAGCGAAACGGTTAGGCACGAAGCGCCGCCAGCACCACGAACGTAACGACTTCAACCAGCGCACATCCGCCCGCCAGCATGTAACCCGAGGCCCCGCCCATGCGGCGACTGAGCACCAGACGCATCGCAAGAATGGTCAGCGCCAGCGCGACGATCACCGCCAGCCCGAGGTTTTGATACAGCCCCATCGTGAGTCCCAGCGCGACCGCGCTGGAGACAGAAAACTCGCGAAACGAAATACCGCCTTCATACGGGATGCCGAGGCCCCAATGCTCCAGCGGTTTCAGCCCGTAGCCGATCGGAACGATCGCCCATCGCGACAGCATCATCGCCATTACAATCGCCGCCGCCCGTCCCGCGTCGTCGGTGATTCGCGACAAGCACCAAATCTCGAATGCGAACGCTACGATCGATGCGCCCGCGCCGACCGGTCCGATTCGCGCCAGTCCGGTCGAGGCTGGCCGTGTGCCGCGCCGAAGCACTTCCACCGTGTCTGCTACTGCGCGATTTGCCAGCCCCAGCGACAGCCCCGCTGCTATTATCAGCACGACGAACGAGCGTCCGACCGGTCCGGATACCAAGCCGGCGGTTCGATCGGCAATTGCGAGAATTACGCCGAGGACAAACCCGACAATCGGGAAATAGACCATCGCGCGCGAGCGCTGCGCGGCGGTGCCCTGCGATCTTTCGTCGAGGATTGGCCACAGTGTCAGCGTCGCGGCTGCCAGCACGGCTTCGAACAGCAGTTCGCGCGCACTTGGAAGACTCGTATCGCTCGCCGATTCCATCGCGACCCCGGTTGAATATACGAAATCTGACTAATCACTCTCCCCGTAACCTGTTCTAACAGGGACGAAGTTCCGCATCTT
>CALAOW010000155.1 GCA_937889395.1 uncultured Pseudomonadota bacterium
ATCTTCGCGGCGGCAGACTGACCACGCGCAGCGTCGAGATGATCCTGCAGCGGCGATTGGCGGCTGTGGGTCTGAGCGCGAGAATCACGCCGCACGGGCTGCGTCACTGTTTCGCAACGCATATGCTTGGCAATGGCGCGGACCTGAGGTCGATACAGGAGATGCTCGGCCATGCGAGCCTGGCGACAACGCAGCGGTACACTCATGTGAGCGTGAATCATTTGAAAGAGGTTTATCGACGTGCCTTTCCACGGGTTTGACAAGGGCTTCGAGCCGGGCGCCGAAATTCGGCACACGACGATTCTGTGCGTGCGCCACGAAGGGCACGTCATCATTGCGGGTGACGGACAGGTGAGCGTTGGACAAACGATCATGAAGAGCAAGGCGAAGAAAGTGCGCCGGCTGCATCAGGATCGCGTGCTGGCGGGATTCGCGGGCTCGACCGCAGACGCGCTAACGCTGTTCGACAAGTTCGAATCGAAGCTGCAGGAATACAACGGCGTGCTTCGCCGCGCCGCGGTCGAGTTGGCCAAGGACTGGCGCACGGATCGAATCCTGCGCCGGCTCGAGGCGATGCTGGTGGTGGCGGACAAAGAGAGTTCGCTGCTTATTTCGGGCGTCGGCGACGTACTCGAGCCCGACGATGGAATATTGGCGATCGGATCGGGCGGCAACTACGCGCTATCCGCGGCGCGCGCGCTGGTTCGCCACGGTTCCGGGATGACGGCGCGCCAGATCGCGGAAGGCGCGATGAAAATCGCGTCGGAAGTCTGCGTTTACACCAACGACCAATTTGTCTTCGAAGAGTTGTAGCCACAATACCCCGGGAAGTTTCCAGCCGATGGCAGTTCCACAAGTGATGACGCCGCGCGAGATCGTCTCGGAGCTCGACCGCTATATCGTCGGGCAGCACGAGGCGAAGCGCGCAGTTGCGATCGCGCTGCGCAATCGGTGGCGGCGGCAGAATGTCGCGCCGGAGTTGCGCGACGAAATTGCGCCCAAGAATATCCTGATGATTGGACCGACGGGCGTCGGCAAGACGGAAATTGCGCGGCGGCTGGCGCGGCTGGCGCAGGCGCCGTTCGTCAAGGTGGAAGCGTCGCGCTACACCGAGGTCGGCTACGTCGGGCGCGACGTCGAGTCGATGATTCGCGACCTGGCCGAAATTGCCGTCAAGATGGTGCGCGACGAAGCGCGCGATCGGGTTGCGATCAAGGCGCGGGAGAACGCCGAGGAGCGATTGCTCGATCTGCTGTTCCCGACGCCCACCAAGGTCCGCCGCCCCGCGGGTATCACGCCCGAGGGGAATGTCGAAGTGATCGACAACGACTCGCACAAGGACACGCGCGAGAAATTGCGCAAGCTGCTAAATGGCGGCCATCTGGACGATCGTGAAGTCGAGCTCGAAGTCAGCGCGAACGCCGCGCCGAATATCGAGGTCTTCACGCCGCAGGGAATGGAAGAGATGGGCCTCAACATGAAAGAGCTGATGAATCAGATCATGCCCAAGAAGACGCGCACGCGCAAAGTGAAGATCCCCGAGGCGCTGGAGCTGCTGACGACGGAGGAAGCGGCGCGGCTGGTGGACATGGAGGCGGTGGCGCACGAGGCGATCAGCCGGGCGGAGCAGTCGGGCATCGTGTTCATCGACGAGATAGACAAGATCGCCGGGCGCGAGTCGCACGGACCCGACGTCTCGCGCGAGGGCGTGCAGCGCGACCTGCTGCCGATCGTCGAAGGATCGACGGTCAACACGAAATACGGAGCGGTCAAGACCGACCACATCCTGTTTGTCGCATCGGGGGCGTTTCACACGTCGAAACCGTCGGACCTGATTCCCGAATTCCAGGGCCGCTTTCCGATTCGCGTCGAACTGAAGGCGCTCACGCGCGAAGATTTCATCCGCATTCTGACCGAGCCCGAGAACGCGCTGACCCGGCAATACGTCGCGCTGATGGAGACCGAGGGCGTGCATATGCGCTTCACCGAGGACGGGGTGGCGGTGCTGGCGGAGATCGCGGCCAAGGTCAACGCGCGTTCGGAAAATATCGGCGCGCGCCGGCTGCATACGGTGCTCGAGCGGCTATTGGAAGAGTTGTCGTTCAGCGCGCCGGAACTGCAGGAGCGCGAGCTGACAATCGACGCCGCGTACGTTCACGGCCGCCTCGATGAAATCGTCAAGGACGAGGATCTCTCGCGGTATATTCTGTAGCTCGCGTTCACCCGTTACAATTGCCCTAATAGCCGCTGCCAGGCGATGGATTGCGCGGCGCGTGCAATACTGTTTTGATTTCCTTTTTCGGGTTTTGGAGAGGTTGCTTAAGGCGTGAAAGAGGCCACCCACAATCGAGCCGCCGTGCTGATCGAAGCGCTGCCCTACATTCAGCGCTTTCGCGGCAAAACATTCGTGATCAAATGCGGCGGCCATGCGATGCAGACCGAGGAGTTGCGCGAAAGCTTTGCGCAGGAAGTCGTGCTGCTCGACCTGGTCGGGATCAACCCGATCATCGTGCACGGCGGCGGACCACAGATTACGGAACTTATCGGCAAGCTCGGACTGAAGTCGCGCTTCGTGCGCGGGATGCGCGTCACCGATCCGGCGACGATGGAAGCGGCCGAGATGGTCCTGCAGAGAATCAACAAGGACCTGGTGGCAACGATTTCGCGCCAGGGCGGCCGCGCGGTTGGGCTCTCGGGCAAGGACGGCGACCTGATCAGGTCGCGCAAGATGCGGATGGTGGTGACCGATGACAACGGCAAACGCTCGCGGGTCGATATCGGGCTGGTCGGCGAAGTCGATCGGGTGAATCCGGAATTGCTGCGCACGCTCGAGGCGAACAATTTCATCCCGGTGATCGCGCCGACCGGGTTCGGCCGCGACGGCCAGACTTACAACATCAATGCCGACGTCGCCGCGGGCGAGATCGCGGCCGCGCTCAAAGCGGAAAAATTGATCCTGCTGAGCGACGTCGAAGGCGTGAAGGACAAGGACGGCAAATTGCTCCCGACGCTCGATGCCGCTGAGGCCCGGCGACTGATCGCGCGCGGGGTGATTCAGGAAGGGATGATTCCGAAGGTCGAATGTTGCATCGAGGCGCTGAACAAGGGCGTGGCGAAGACCCACATAATCGACGGCCGCGTCAAACACGCGGTGCTGCTGGAAATCTTCACCCGCTCGGGAATCGGAACGGAAGTGGTTCAACGCCGCGCCAAGGTGTCGGCGTTGACAGACACGGCGCGCAGCGCAGAGGGCAGCGGCAAGGCACGATGAACAACGCCGAGATAATTGAACTCACGCATCGGCACATGGTCGATGTTTACGGATGCCTCCCGATCGCGTTCGCACGCGGGCATGGCGCCTATCTGTATGACGCCGACGGCAACCGTTATCTCGATTTTTTCTGCGGGCTGGCGGTCACCAGTCTCGGTCATGGAAATCCGCGCGTCGTGCGCGCTATCAAGGAGCAGGCGGAAAAGCTCACGCACGTTTCCAACGTCTTTCACACCGAGCCGACTGCGCGACTGGTCGAGCGGCTGGCGAATCGTTTCGGCGAGGGAAAAGTCTTTTTAGGAAACTCCGGGGCTGAGGCTAATGAGGCTGCTATAAAGCTCGCGCGGCGATGGGGCAGCAACGCGGGCGGCGGGCGCTTCGAGATTTTGACGACGCTCGGATCGTTCCACGGACGCACGCTCGCAACGCTGACCGCGACCGGCCAGGAGCGATACCATCAGGGGTTTCAACCGCTGATGCCCGGCTTCAGACTGGTGCCCTTCGACGATCTCGCAGCGCTCGATCGCGCCCGGCGTGACGAAACCGTCGGCGTGATGATCGAACCAATCCAGGGCGAGGGCGGCGTGGTCGTGCCGCGCGCGGACTACCTGAAGCGAGTGCGCGAGTGGTGCGATCGCAACAAGATGCTGCTGATTCTGGACGAAGTGCAAACCGGAGTCGGGCGCACCGGGCGATTTTTCGCGTACGAGCACGCCGGCATCAAACCCGACATCGTGACGCTGGCCAAGGCGCTGGGCGGTGGACTTCCGATCGGTGCGATGATTGCGCGGGCCGAGTTCGCATCGAGCTTCACGCCGGGCAGCCACGGCAGCACGTTCGGCGGAAATCCGGTGGCGTGTGCGGCAGCGCTCGCCGTGATCGACGCTCTGGAGCAGGACGGCGTCCTGGACAACGCGTCGAGCGTCGGCGGCTATATCCTGGAGCGGCTGGGCAAATTTGCGCGCTCGTGCGATCGAATCGCCGAAGTTCGGGGACTCGGAATGATCATCGGCGTGGTGCTCAAGCACGACGCGCGGCCCATCGTCGATGAGTGCGTCAAGAATCGGCTGCTGGTCAACGGTACTGCGGGCAACGTGCTGCGGCTGCTGCCGCCGCTGAACCTCACCCGCGAGGAAGCCGACGCCGGTCTTGCGATTATCGAAAATGCATTCAAGAGCGCGCCAATTCCGAAATGAGCCGCGCCGCATACGCCAGATGAAACGCGATTTGCTCGATCTCAGTTCGCTCTCGCCGGCTGAACTCGCCGGACTGCTCGCGCTTGGCGCGCGGCTCAAGGCCGAGCTCAAGATAGGACTCGAGCACCCGTACCTGCGCGGCAAGACACTCGCGATGGTATTTCAGAAGCCGTCGCTGCGAACGCGAATCACGTTCGAGACCGGCATGACGCAGCTTGGTGGGCATGCGATTTATCTCGCACCGAATGATATAGGTATCGGGGAGCGCGAATCGGTCAAGGACGTCGCGCGTAACATTTCGCGGTCGGTGGATTTGATCATGATTCGCACCTTCTCGCACGAGACCGCGGTCGAGCTTGCGCGCGAGGCCACAGTGCCGGTCATCAACGGGCTCACCGATTTGCTTCATCCGTGCCAGTTGCTCGCCGATCTGATGACAGTGCAGGAACACTTCGGGCGCGATCTCAGGAAAGTCCGCGTCGCATTTGTGGGGGATGGATTCAACCTCGCACAGAGCTGGATCGAGGCGGCCTCGATCGCAGGTTTCGAGCTTCGACTGGCATGCCCCAAAGGTTACGAGCCGGAGAAGGCGTTCATCAATCGCCTGCGTAGCGAGGAAATCGGCACGCTCACTGACGATCCTGCCGAGGCGGTAAAGGACGCGGACGTCGTTTACACCGACACGTGGACTTCGATGGGCCGTGAGAAAGAAGCGGCGCAGCGCCGGCGCGACTTCAAGGGGTTCCAGGTCAACGACGCGCTGCTGAAGAATGCGCGCAAGGGCGCGATCGTAATGCATTGCCTGCCGGCGCATCGCGGCGAGGAAATCACCGACGACGTGATCGATGGGCCGCGCTCCGTCGTGCTTGATCAAGCCGAGAATCGGCTGCATGCGCAGAAGGCGGTGATGGTCTGGCTGATACGGCCTGAAATTTTGCAGACTTCGCCATCGCCAGCGTGACGGTCGGACGAATCGTGGCAACCGAGGAAATAAAAAAACTGGTGCTCGCCTACTCGGGCGGACTCGACACGTCGGTGATCCTGCGCTGGATCAAGGATCGCTTCGGATGCGAGGTGATCGCATATTGCGCGGACATCGGTCAGGGCGACGAGACCGCGGGCCTGGAAGAGAAGGCGCTCAAGACCGGAGCGAGCAAACTTCACATCGTCGATCTTCGCGAGGAATTCGCGCGCGACTTCGTGTTCCCGATGATGCGCGCGAATGCCGTGTACGAGGGCTATTATCTGCTAGGTACGTCGATCGCGCGGCCGATGATCGCCAAGAAGCAGGTCGAGATAGCGCGCGAGGAAGGCGCCGACGCTGTCGCCCACGGCGCCACCGGCAAGGGTAACGACCAGGTGCGATTCGAGCTGACGTTTGCGCGACTTGCGCCGGATCTCAAGATCGTCGCGCCGTGGCGCCGTCTCGATTGGCCGTTCAAAGGCCGCGCCGACATGGTCGCATACGCCAACGAAAAGAAGATTCCCGTGCCCGTGACCGCCGAGAAACCGTACTCGATGGATCGCAACATGGTCCATGCCAGCTACGAGGGCGGTATCCTCGAGGACCCGTGGCGCGAGCCTTACAACGACATGTTCCGAATGACCGTCTCCGCCGAAGACGCGCCGAACAAGCCTGAGTACGTCGAAATCGAATACGCCGGCGGCAATCCGGTCGCAATCAATGGAGAGCGGCTCGCGCCCGCGCGGATTATCGAGCGCGCCAACGAAATCGCGGGCCGCCACGGGATCGGTCGCGTCGATTTGGTGGAGAACCGCTACGTCGGAATCAAATCGCGCGGAGTTTATGAGACTCCCGGGGTGACAATTCTCTTCCATGGGCACCGTGCGGTTGAGCAGCTCACGCTCGACCGCGAGGTGATGCATCTGCGCGACTCGCTTATCCCACGCTACGCGGAAATGGTGTATTACGGATATTGGTTTGCGCCCGAGCGTGAGGCGCTGCAGGCGCTGATGGATAATACGCAGAAAAACGTGAGCGGAGTTGCGCGGCTGAAGCTCTTCAAGGGCGGCGTATGGATCGCCGGCCGCAAATCGCCGAACTCCCTGTATGATCCGAAGATCGCGAGTTTCGAGGAAGCGGGCGGGTACAATCAGGCCGACGCCGACGGATTCATCAGGCTCGCGGGCGTGAGGCTTCGAGCGCTGGCTCGTATGGGCACCAAGAGCTGATCGTCAAATCGATCATCGAAGGACGCATCGAGTTGGGCAAGGTCATCCAGTTCAAGCCGCCGCGAACACAGCCCAAGCTGGTGCCCCGTCCGCGCACGGGAGATTGCGATCACTGCCATCACAAGATGGACGTCCATATCACCCATCCCGACGGTTCGATGAGCTGTGCGGCACGCGGATGTACCTGCCAATTGCGGCCCGCCAACTGATGCGGCCTGCTCCGATCGTTTCACAGTGAAAGAGTGAAAGTGCGTCGCAGCCGGAAAAAGAACGTTAAGGCTGTGCCGGTCGGCGCCGCAGCGCGCAATCTCATCCGGGGAAGATTTGCGCGCGGCCGCATCCCCGAGGTCGAAGCCTTCACCGCGTCGTTGCCCTTCGACCGGCGGCTTTTTCGCCACGATATTCGCGGGTCGATCGCGCATGCGCGGATGCTCGAGAAGGCTGGACTGCTCAAGGCGAGCGAGTTGCGTGCAATCGTTGGCGGACTCGAACGTATCGAAAGTGAAATCGCGGATGGACGCTTCAAGTTCGATATCGCCGATGAAGACATCCACCTGGCGGTCGAGCGCCGGCTGATCGCGCTGATTGGCGAACCCGGGCGCAAGTTACACACCGGGCGTTCGCGCAACGATCAGGTCGCGCTCGACATGCGGCTCTATCTCCGCGACGAGATTGCCGGCGTGATCGCGCTGGTCGCCGGGCTTCGCGCCGTGCTGATTCGGCTCGCCAGGCGCCACGTCGCCACGATCATGCCGGGCTATACGCATTTGCAACGCGCGCAGCCGGTCACGCTCGCGCATCATTTGCTCGCCTACGTCGAGATGCTTGGCCGGGACCGCGAGCGCTTCGAGCAGTCCGCGGCGCGCACGGCGATCATGCCGCTCGGCGCGGGAGCTTTGGCGGGGACGACGCTGCCGCTGGACCGCCGGATGGTCGCGCGAGCGTTGGACTTCAGAGCGATCACCGCCAACAGCATGGACGCGGTGTCGGATCGCGACTTCGTGGTAGATTTTCTTTCGGCCGCCGCGCTCACGCAGGTGCATCTGTCGCGGATGAGCGAAGAAATTATTCTCTGGACGAGCGCAGAGTTCGGGTTTGCGGCGCTTCCCGATGAATTTTCGACCGGCAGCTCGATGATGCCGCAGAAAAAGAATCCCGATCTGCTCGAACTGATCCGCGGCAAGACCGGCCGCGTAATCGGCGATCTGGTCGCGATGCTGACGGTTTTGAAGGGCCTTCCGCTGGCCTATAACTCGGACTTGCAGGAAGACAAGGAACGCGTGTTCGACGCGCTCGACGCGCTGAAGCCCGCGCTCGATCTGCTGGCGAAGCTCTGGCCGATGATCCGGTTTGACCCCAAACGCATGCGAGCGGCGGCCGGAGGATTTGCGCTGGCCACAGATCTCGCGGAATACCTGGTCAGCCGTGGCACTCCATTTCGCCGGGCGCATGAAATCGTCGGCGCGATAGTCCGCGAGACGGCCGAAGCGGGCAGGACGCTCGAGGACTTGAGCATCGCGGAGTTGAGACGGCATTCCAGCGCGTTTGGCGCCGATGCGATCGCGATTCTTCGAGCCGAGAACTCGATCGCCCGGCGTACGATCGAAGGCGGTCCGGCGCCGTCCACTGTCAAGCGCCGCCTTAAGGAGCTAGGACGTCGATGAATCGGGAAACCAACCGTGCGAAGTGGTTGACGTTTGCGCTCATGATTGCCGCGCTTGCAAGCGCGGTGTTCCTCGGATGCGGCGTGAAGTCGCAGCCAATATCACCGGAGGCGGCGCGTCCCGAGAAAATCCTCGGCCTTGAGGCCGCCAATGCGAAAGATGGAATTCGGCTGACCTGGGATCGACCCGAAAGCTACGCCGGCGGCCAAAAGATGCGCGACCTCGGCAGCTTCACAATCTCGCGCGCCCAAGAGGGTAAGCCTGCCGAGAAGATTGGCGACATCCAGGTGTATGATGAAGGGCGACTCCAGCCACAACACACTTTTACCTTCATCGACGGCGCGACCATTCCGGGCAAGACCTATCATTACCAGGTGACTTCCAGCACCACCGACGGTTACGTCAGCGAGCCGTCGAACGATGTGAGGATCGTGCGCAAGGGTCCGTCGGCTCCGCCGAACCCGGAAAATTTCGTGGTGCCCACGCCAGTACCGCTGCGATAACACCGGGCGCGAGCGGAACTACGGCAAGCGTCCGTTTATTCGCCGGGCTGCTCTATGATAGAAACGATCCTTCACCCATCGCACCGCCGTCGAGCGAGCAAAGCAGCCGCGTGACCGACGCCACATCGCAATGAACTACTTCGAATACCGCGACGATCAGCTTTATGCCGAGGACGTGCCGATCGCCGATTTGGCGCGACGAATCAACACGCCTTTTTTCGTATATAGCGCGCGCACGCTCAGGCGGCATTTCCGGGTCTTCGACGAGGCCTTCGCCGGCACCGACCATTTGGTCTGCTACGCGATGAAGGCGCTCTCGAATCTGAGCATCCTGAAATTGTTCGCCTCGATGGGCGCGGGATTCGACATCGTCTCGGTCGGCGAGCTGATGCGATGCCTGAGAATCGGCGCGGACCCCCGCAAGATTGTGTTCTCCGGCGTCGGCAAGACCGACGAGGAGATCGCGGCCGCGCTCGAAGCCGGCATCCTGATGATCAATGTGGAGTCGCGCCCGGAACTGCATCGCGTGGCCGAGGTCGCGGGCAGGATGAAGCATCGGGCGCCGGTCAGCCTGCGCGTGAATCCCGATCTCGATCCGGGCACGCATCCGCACATTTCCACCGGTCATCGCGACAGCAAGTTTGGTATACCGCTCTCGCAGGTGGACGAATACTATGCGGAAGCGAGCGCGCTGGCGCAGCTTGAAATCGTGGGTCTGAGCACGCATATCGGCTCGCAGATAACCGAGATGGCGCCGTTTGCCGAAGCGGGACAGAAAGTTGCCGCGATTGTCGGCCGGCTCCGCAGCGCGGGAATCGCGCTCAAGTATCTCGATCTCGGCGGCGGTCTCGGAATCCCCTATCAGGAGCAGCTGCCGCCACCCTCGGAATACGCGCGCGCTCTGCTGAAACCGATCGCGGGTCTTGGGCTCAAGATAATCACCGAGCCGGGACGTGTTATGGTCGGCAACGCGGGCGTGTTGGTGACGCGAGTCCTCTACAACAAGCAGACCGACGTGAAGCGCTTCGTCGTTATCGACGGCGCGATGAACGATTTGATTCGCCCCGTGCTTTACCAGGCATATCACGCAATCGTTCCCGTCGATCGGCGGAGGCCCGGCAAGACCGTGACGGCGGACGTCGTCGGGCCGGTTTGCGAGAGCGGCGATTTCTTCGCGCGCGAGCGTGAGATGGCTGAGCCCGAGGAGGGCGACTTGCTTGCAGTGATGAGCGCCGGCGCTTATGGCTTCGTCATGTCGTCGAACTACAATAGTCGCCCGCGCGCGCCCGAGGTCCTGGTCGACGGCGCCGACGTGCACGTGATTCGCGAGCGCGAGAGCTTCGAGGACCTGATCCGGGGCGAACATATAGTTACCCTCAAGCCGGCGTGAGAGCGCACAAACGCGATGGCAACGCTCGAATTCACCAAGATGCACGGATGCGGCAACGACTATATCTACATCGTTGCTTTGCGCGCGCGTCCCGCCGATCCGTCCGCACTTTCGGTCAAACTTTCTGACCGCCACTTTGGCGTAGGCGGCGACGGTCTGATCTTGCTCGCGCCGTCAAGCAAGGCCGACATACGAATGGAGATGTACAACGCGGACGGCAGCCGCGGCGCCATGTGCGGCAACGGAATCCGATGTCTGGCGCGGCTCGCGTTCGAGCGCGGCCTCGTGCGCGCGAATCCGATGGTCGTCGAGACTGACGCCGGGCTCAAGACGGTCGAGCTGCGGCTGGAACGCCGCCGCGTGGTCGGCGCGACGGTCGACATGGGCGAGCCGATCCTCGAAGGCCGCTACATCCCGGTCGATGCCGTCGGCCGAATTATAGACTACCCGCTGGACGTCGCGGGCCAGCACGAGTTGATCACGGCGGTATCGATGGGCAATCCGCATTGCGTCGTATTCGTTGCCGATGACGGCATATTCAAGCTGAAGGATCGTGATTTCGCGGAGCTGGGCCGCAAGTTTGAGCATCATCCGTTCTTTCCCCGCCGCGTAAATACCGAGTTCATCCTGGCGCTCTCGCCCCACCGTCTCAGGATGCGCGTGTGGGAGCGCGGCTCGGGCGAGACGTGGGCCTGCGGCACTGGAGCATGCGCGGCGCTGGTCGCGGCGGTCCTGACAAATCACTCCGAGCGGACCGCGACGGTAGAGTTACGCGGTGGCGAACTTGAAATCGAATGGCGCGCCGACGGCGCCGATGCGAATCACGTCTTCATGACCGGCAACGCTGTCAAGGTTTTTCGTGGCGAGATCGAGCTGGGCGCCGGCGAGATGGTCCCGGTGAGTTGAATAAGGTGGGAGGCTTCGAACGATGTTCAATGGTGCCCTGACTGCGCTTGTTACGCCATTTCGCGATGGCGAGGTGGACGCGCCGGCATTGCGCGACCTTATCGAATGGCAGATTCAGAGCGGAATCGACGGGCTGGTCCCGTGCGGCTCGACCGGGGAAGCCGCCACACTCACGCACGCCGAGCATGACAACGTAGTCAAGCTCACGGTCGAGCAGGCGCGAAAGCGCGTCCCGGTAATTGCGGGCACCGGCTCGAACTCGACTGCGGAAGCGATTCGGCTGACCGCGGCTGCGCGCGAAATGGGTGCCGACGGCGCGCTGTTGTTATCGCCCTATTACAACAAGCCCACCCAGGACGGCATCTTCAGGCACTACAAGATGATCGCGGCGAGCGTGGATTTGCCGCTGTTCGTGTACAACATCCCCGGTCGCACGGCCTCGAACATCGCGCCCGAGACCTTTGCCCGACTCAGCGAAATCAAGAACATCGTTGGCGTCAAGGAAGCGTCGGGCTCGATGGATCAGTCGTCGGATATCCTCAAGATGTGCGGTGACCGGCTCGCGATCTTTTCCGGTGACGACGGCTTGACGCTGCCGCTGATCGCGCTCGGCGCCAAGGGTGTGATCGCGACGTGCAGCAACGTAGTTCCGCGCGAGATGCACGATCTTGCGGCCGCCGCGCTCGGCGGTGATTTCGTCAAGGCGCGCGAGATCCATTACCGATTGATCCCGCTGATGCGCGCGCTGTTCGTCGAAACGAATCCGATTCCCGTCAAGCAGGCGCTCGCGTTCATGGGCAAGTGCGCCAACGAGTTGCGGATGCCGTTGGTGCCGATGACCGCAGGCCCCGCGGAGAAGTTGCGCATCGCGATGAAGGAACTCCGCCTCGTCTGATCGCTCATTGGTCGCGGGAGGTTCGTTTCTGTTCGTATTGCCGCAGTTCGTGGTACGCGGAGTCAGGAACCAGGCGTCCGGGTGCGAACGCGAATTACTCGCTGGGGAGAACCCGATGACTTTTGTATGGCTGGCATTTTTTGACGCTTTGTTGTCGATCGCGCTGATCGCGGCAGGAATTGTTGGCGCGCACTTCTACCTGATAGAGCCGGTCGTAGGCTTCGGGCTGTTCGGTCTCGGGATTTTTCTTAGCGTCCTGGGTTTGCTAGTCGGTCTCCTCGCAATTTTCCTGACGCGCAAGCCTCAACTGGCAGCCGGGCGCATTCGGGCATGGTTGGCGACAGTGGTATGCGCGCTGATCGCGCTGCCGATGTTCGTTACAATCTTACTCAGCTCCAAGTATCCGGCCATCAACGACATCACGACCGATTTCGACAATCCGCCCGAGTTCACTTTCGCCCAGAAGCTGCAGCATGAACCGAACCGCAACATGAAGTACAACAAGCCGAAGTATGCTGACAGGCAGCAGGCGGGTTATGGCCCTATCGGTCCAATCAAGGAGCGCCTCGAACCGTCGGCCGAATTCGCGCGCGTAACGGAGGTCGCCCAAGCCGCGCCTGCGTGGAAGATTACCTATTCCGATTCGGCCAAGAATACACTCGAGGCCGTCGCGACTTCGCGGCTATTCCATTTCCAGGATGATGTCGTGATCCAGATTCGGCCGACTCCCGACGGCGTAAGCCTGATCGAGATGCGCTCGAAATCGCGCGACGGGATCGGCGATTTCGGCGTCAATGCCCGGCGTATCCGGCGTTTCTTTGATCGCGTCGCACTCGCCCGCGGCAAGGTCAACGTTCAAGAAGAAATACCGTAAGGGCGTCCCCCGCTATTGCTTGAGCGCGCGAATCGTCCGCATCACGGCAGCGTTGCGATCTTCATTGACCGGATTGGTGAACACGATCGCAGTGCCAATTCCCGGCGCGCATAGCTCCTGCAGTCGCTCGCGAACGCGCGCTTCCGAGCCGACCAGCAGGGTCGCATCGATCAGCTCGTTGCTGACCGCCTTGACGGCTGCGTCGGCGTCCCGCCCGGCTGCGCGAATAGCTGCGATTTCCCGCTCGAATCCCGAATGCGCCATCATGTTGCCGTAAAACTTGAGCGCGCCGTAGCGTGACAGGAGCTTGCGCGCGGGACGACGCGCGGCTTCGAGATCGTCCGAAATGAACGCGGTGGCGAATAGCGTCGCCTCGATCTGTTTGGGATCGCGGCCGCCGATCTGTGCGCCCTCAGCCAGCTCGCCGAGCGCTTCCTTGACCCGCGCCGGCGGAAAAAAGTTGAAAATGACGCCGTCTCCGATTTCGCCGGCCAGCTTCACCATCGGGCGCGATACCCCCGCCAGATAAAGTGGCAGCTTCGCGCTGACGCGCGGCCCGGTCTTGCCCCCCTCGAGCGCGGCGCGGAGAGTCTTCACCGTTTCGCGCATCCTCGTCAGCGGAACTCCCATGTCGATTCCGAGCGCGGAATTGCCCTCGCGATGGCCTGTGCCGAGGCCCAGGATAAATCGTCCGCCGGTGAACTCCTGGGCCGCAGCGGCTTCATTGGCGAGCAGATTCGGATGGCGCAGATAGATGTTCGTGATCGCGGTGCCGAGTGTGATTCGCTTGGTGTGAAGTCCGAGCGCGAGCGAGCACGCAATCGAGTCGTTGTTCGCCTCGGTCATGAAGACCCCGGAAAAGCCCGCGTCCTCCGCCGCCCGCGACCATTCGATCAGGCGAGCCGGCGGGCTGTCGGGAAGTATTGTGCAAGCGAGTGCAGGTTTGGCCATGATGAATTTTCCTTTCCTCTGACTTGAGGCGACACTTTCATCAAGCAGCAGTTTCCGTCAAGCCGTGTGCCGCGCGGAACATGGGTGCGGTACAGTCGCTGGTCGCTGGACTTTTCTGGCTGTCGATTCTACAGATAAACTCAGTGTCAACGATGGGACCGTTTTCCCGGGTCACATCTCAA
>CALAOW010000156.1 GCA_937889395.1 uncultured Pseudomonadota bacterium
CTATGCGCGAGCGTTGGGAAGTGCGGCGGGCAGAATTATGAGCGCACCCGTCAAGGGATTGCGCCCGACGTACACGTCGGTATCGTAAACCCGCCGCAGATTCTCCGCGGTCAGAACCTCCGCGGGAGTTCCGCACGCGACCGCGGCGCCCTCGGCGAGCAGCAGCACGCGATCGGCATAGAGCGCTGCCGCATTGAGATCGTGAAGCGTCGCAACTACGGCCATGCCGCGCTCGGTGCACAGCTCGCGAAAGCGCGCGAAAATTTCGGCGACGTGCTTCAAGTCGAGAAATGCGGTCGGCTCGTCGAGCAGTGCAATCTTCGGCTCCTGTGCGAGCGCGCGCGCCAGGAACACGCGCTTGCGTTCGCCGCCGGACAGTTCCTGAACGTGGCGCGCGGCGAGATCGAGCAGGTCGAAGCGGTCGAGCGCGGCGGATGCGATTTCCAAATCGTGCGGGCTCTCGAAGCGCAACGCGCCGAGATGCGGCGCGCGTCCCATCAGCACGATTTCCAGCACCGTGAAGCGGAATGCAACCGCGTTTTCCTGGCCAACCGACGCAACGATGCGTGCGAGTTCGCGCCGCTCGATCGAATCGAGCCGCCGGCCGAACAGTTCGACGCTTCCCGCTCCCGGCTTCATCGAGCCGCCGAGCACCTTGAGCAGTGTGGACTTGCCGGCCCCGTTCGGACCGACGACGGCGAGCATTTCGCCGGCCGCCACTTCGATCGAGACGCCATGCAGCACGGGCACTCCCGGATATCCCGCGTGAATCGCGCTCGCACGCATGGCGGTCACCGTGTCGCGCGATGTCGTCGTCATAGCGAAAGCGGTCTCCTGCCTTCGCGGCGCAGCATGTAGATAAAGAACGGGCCGCCGCACAGCGCCGTGATCGCGCCGACGGGAATTTCGGCCGGGGCGATTGCGACGCGCGCGACCAGGTCTGCCGCCACCATGAATGCGGCGCCGCCTATCAGCGACGCGGGCAGCAGCAGCCGATGATCCGCGCCGAACACCAATCTCAAAGTATGCGGAACGATCAGTCCGACGAACGAAATGATTCCGCTGACGGAGACCGCGGCGCCGATCATGACCGAGGTCGCGACGAAGATCGTGCGCCGAAGCCGGTCCACGTCAACGCCAAGTTCGGCAGCCGACTCGTCGCCGAGACTGAGCAGGTTCAGATCGCGAGCTTGAAACATCAGCACGGCGAAACCGGCCAGTCCCAAACCCGCCACCATCGCCGCTTCGCGATAGGTTGGCGCCTCGAGACTGCCCATCAGCCAGAACAGAATGCTATGCGCGTAGTAGAAGTTGACGACGCTGTTCACCAGCATGATTGCCGCGCCCCAGAACGCGTTGAAGATCACGCCGACCAGCAACAGCGTGAATGGTTCAAGCTGGCCGTCAACCATCGCGAGCCGGTAAACCGCCACCGTCGAGAGCAGCGCCGCGCCGAATGCGCACAGTGGCACGGCCGCCTCGCCGCCGCCGAGTTTCGCCGACATCACCAGCGCGAGTATCGCGCCGAGCGCGCCGCCGCCGGAGATTCCCAGGATGCCGCCCTCTGCCAGCGGATTCCTCACCAGCGCTTGCAGAGCCGTTCCGACCGCGGCCAGCATCGCGCCGACGATCACGCCCATCAGCACGCGCGGCAATCGGGCGCCGAAGAAAATCGCGTGATCGGGACTGGTGGGATCGGAAAATGCGCGCACCAGGCTGATATGCGCGCTGCCGAACAACGCGCCTGCGGCCGCGCAAACGATCAGCAGAATTGCCAGCGCGGCCAGTATCGAGAGCAGCCGCGAGCGCGTGAGGTGCGCGGCGGAGTTGCGCTGCGGTGCAGGATTGCCGGCGTCCGCGTTCACTGCTCTGCACCGGCGGACACATTTTGCCATGCCTCGGGATGAATCATCCGCGCGATTATCTCGAGCGACTGTCCCACCCGCGGGCCGGGATGGACAATGGGATCCTGCGCATAGCCGAAGACGCGATGGTCGCGCACCGCGGGAATCGCCGGATATTTTTCCCAGAAGCCGCTCGACGACGATGGATCGGTGCCCATCGAACCGTCGAGCACGACCTCGGGACGCATCGCGATGATGTACTCCATGCTCAGGTGCGGCCACTGCTCGCCGGCGTCCGCAGCGATATTGTCGGCGCGCGCGATGCGCATGAGCTCGTCGAGATAAGTGCCGGCCCCCACCGCGACCATCGGCTGATGACCGACGAGCATCAACGCACGCTCCGGCTTCACGTTTGCCAGGCGATTTTGGACTGCGGCGATCTGCGCCTGAATCTCCGCGACGAGCCGATGCGCTTGCGGCTGGCGATTGATTCGCCCACCCACCGTTTCGATACTGGTTTCGATTTGTTGCAAAGAATCGTCGCTGACCAGCAGCACCGGATAACCCATCGAATTCAACGCGCGAATCTGGCGCACGTCCGACGACAGTGCAAGTCCGACGACCAGCGTGGGGCGCAGCGCGATGATCGCTTCGAGATTCGGACTCAGAAAGGAACCGACCCGCGGCAGATCGCGCACCTGCGGAGGGTAGTCGCAATACTGCGAGACGCCGACGACGTCGGGACCCGCGCCCAGCGCGAACAGTGTCTCCGTTACCGACGGCGCCAGCGATACGATCCGCATCCGAGCGGCCGCGTTTGCCGGCGGCGCGAGCGCAACAGCATACACACACAGTGCGGCGGCGGCCGCGAGTCGATACAAACCCACATCGCGAAACTACCTGATCGTACCGGCGCCGGTAAGCGCAACCTCGCGCTTTGTTGGCTGCGCCCGACTGCAACTACACCCGGATTTCGTAGAGCGCCGAAAACATATCCTCGATCGGAAGGCGGCGAAAGTGCTTGAACCCCGCCGATCCGACCAGCTCGCGCGCCTTTGCCTCGCCCATGCACGTGCCGATTCCCGCACCGCCGTGCGCGAGCGACGTCGTCATGCAGTACAGCGTGCTTATCGAGTACATCAGCCGCCCCATCGGATTGATGTTGTCTTCGAGATTGGATGACACGTTTACTTCGACCATCAGGTAAGTACCGTCGGGTTTGAGCGCTGCTCGAATCGATTTCAGCAGCGCGTCCGGATCGACGGAATCATGCACCACGTCGAACGTCGAGATGAAATCGAACTGCGCGGCGGGGAGCCTGGTGCAATCAACGAGGTCAAACTTGATTCTGTCCCCCAGACCGGCGGCTTTCGCGTTTGCTCGCGCGCGATCCACCGAGCCGAGATGCGCGTCGAAGCCGAAAACTTTGGCCCTGGGAAATGCGGACGCGATCGCGATCGCCGCGCGGCCACTGCCACAGCCAACGTCCAGCGACGAGCCGCCTTCGGTCAGCTTCGCGACCACTTGCGGCATCACCGGCAACCATTTGGGGACCAACTGATTCCGGAACATCCAGGCTGACGAGCGTTCCATCGCCTCCCACGTCTCGGGCGGATATTCGCTCTGCGAGACGCCGCGCCCGTTCTTGAACGACTCCATCACTTTCGGCGCAATCGACACCTGAGGGACGATCATTTCGATGAAGCCGCCGGCGAAGAACGGCGAGTCGTCGCGCGCCAGCACCATCGCATGCTC
>CALAOW010000157.1 GCA_937889395.1 uncultured Pseudomonadota bacterium
GCTGCAATCGCTAACAGTTGGCTGACGGTAATATGCGAGCGCGGGCGTTGTCAATCGACGAACCAATCGGTCAGGCGCCTGCCAGTTCGCTTGCTACTCGCCTCGCATTTGTCTATGTTGCCGCAACAGCAATGGGTCTTCTGGCGGGGGAACTAAATTCGCACGGCCGGACGGCGGATTTTGCGGATGAAATGCATAGGAGATCGACTATGACTTCTCGATGGGCGGGGCTGGTTATTGGTCTGTTACTCGTGGTCGCAGGGCTGTCGCTCGGCGCGGCGGGATGCGATCCGTGCCCCGGTTGCTCCGCGAAGCCGACTCGGACGCCGACTCCGTCCATCAGTCCGACGCCAACCGCAACCGCCATAGCAACCGCAACTCATACGGCGACCGCCACCGCGACGGCGACGCGAACCGCAACCCCAACGCCGACTGCAACGACCAGTCGTACTGCCACGGCCACCGCGACGGCGACGCGAACCGCAACCCCAACGCTGACCGCCACTCCGACGCCCACTCCGACCAACACCCCAACCCCGACGCTTACGCCCACCGCTACGCCAACGCCTGCACCGAATGCATGCTTGCCGTCCAGTTCTCTATCGGTACTCGTCCAGGGCTCCAATGCCACTGCCTACCTTCCACAGGGAAACTGGGGCGGAGGTTCGTCCAGTGTTAAGGTCGTACCAATTGAAACCAGCAGTGGTATCGGTACCGGTGGTTCTCCGACTTCAGTTACGGTGGGGGCCGCCCCGAACTCCTGCTCCTCCAACTCCACGACCGGCCAGACGGTATGCGTCGGCAACAACACGGACGTTTACCTCATTAACGGCACGACCCTTATCAGCACTTTGCACAGTGGCGCGACCTCAAGCCAAAGTTTCTCAGGCGGCGATTGCGAAAACTGCGGCGTGGTGGTGGATTCGACAACCAACAAGGCATTGATCACGATTGGCTTGGACACCGGTGGCCCGGGTGGCTACCAATTCCTCGATCTTGGCGGCACGCCCACCTTTGAATCACCGATTCCTGCCGGAGGGGATACTTCAGAAAACATTTCGATCGACCCGGTCCGGCACTTGGTGTTGTCGCCAAATGAGGCATCGAATTACCAGCTCGTTAATATCACCACCGCGACGCCAGCGCTGTTCAACAATCAACTCGAGGGCGGAACACTCGACTCGGCAGCCGAAGACTGCACCACCGGCATCGCGTTAGCTACGGATGAAGGTACGGGCGATCTCTTCATCGCCGATCTGACTCAGGCGCTATTAACGCCAGGAACGCCCGCCGGCACATGGACCGACACCGGCAGCCAGTTCCAGACGTTCCCCGAGTTTGAAGGGTTCTCGGCCGGCACCAATGGTATTGCCGTCGCACCGGGCACGCATCTTGGCATAGTGACGGGTGAGTTTGGCGGCGACCTGGAGGGCGTCATCCAGCTGCCGGCTACGTCGGGAAGCGGAGTACCCGCGGTCGTTGACTGGGTGGCGTTCACCGTGCCCAGCCCCCCGGCCCCCGAGGAAGGTTGGTCGCAAGGTTTCGACCCGCATACTGTGACGGCTTATGTCAGCCCCAACAGCAATAAAGCATACGCTGTGTTGGAGAACGGTGACTTCAGCTTCGTGGCCATCGTCGATCTTCAGGGGCTGCTGAGCGCGCCGCGAACGGGTCATGTTGTGAACAGCCCGCTTCCGGCCGGCTTGGTGACTTTTATAGCGGAGTAACTAGCGGCCGCTGATGAGCAGTTCCGCGATCTGAACGCCGTTGAGCGCCGCGCCCTTGCGCAACTGGTCGCCCACGACCCAGAAGTTCAGCGCGTTCGGGCAGCTCAGGTCTTCGCGGATTCGCCCGACGAAGCAGTCGTCCTGTCCCTCGGCGATGATCGGCATCGGGTAGCGATTGTGCGCGGGATCGTCGAACAGCCGAATCCCTGGGAAACGCGCAAATGCCTCGCGCGCGTCGGCCACCGCGACTTTGGTCTCGGTCTCCGCGTTGACGGAAATCGAATGCGCGGTGAAGACCGGCACCCGCACCGTGGTCGGCGAAATCAGCAATTCGGGCTGCTCGAGGATCTTCCTGATCTCGTTGACCAGCTTGATTTCCTCGCCCGTGTATCCGCCCTCGACAAATTTGTCGATATGCGGAATCAGGTTGAACGCAATCTGATGCTGAAAAAATTTCACCTTGATTGCCTCGCCCCTCGACCACGCAATCGTCTGCTCGCGCAGTTCCGCAACACCGTTGACGCCCGCGCCGGATACCGCCTGGAAACTCGTCGCGACCACGCGCCTGAGACGCCCCAGGTCATGGATCGGCTTCAGCGGCATCACGGTGACGATGGTCGTGCAATTCGGACACGCCACGATGCCCTTGTGACGACGCGCGGCGGCGGGGTTGATCTCGGGCACCACCAGCGGAACGTCCGGGTCCATTCGAAATGCGCTCGATTTGTCCACGACGATCGCGCCCGCCTTGACCGCGATCGGTGCGAACTCGCGCGACTGCGCCGAGCCCGCCGAGAACAGCGCGATGTCGATTCCCTTGAACGAGTCGGCGTCGAGCCGCCGCACCGTTATCGACTCGCCCGCGAACGTCACGGTCTTGCCCGCCGATCGCTCCGACGCGTACGCGCGCAGCTCGCGAATCGGGAACTTGCGCTGCTCGAGAATTTTGAGCGTGGTCTGGCCGACTGCGCCCGTCGCACCCACCACCGCGATTCGTTGTCCGCTAGCCATTGATTGATTCTCTCAGGTCAATTCGTCCGATTCTATATGACGATTGTTATTCGAGTTAACAGCCGCTTTAGGTTTCAGGTCTTTTGCAATAGCCAGTCGCTGACCAGTTCGAATACTTCGCTTGGGTTGTCCGGCTCGGCCAATCCGTGTCCGACGCCGGGTAAAATCTTGAGCGTCTTGGGCTCGCCGGCGCGATCGTAAAGTGCCTGCGAACTTTGGTGCGAAAGAATCGTGTCCGCCCCGCCATGAATCAGCAGGAGCGGCTTGGGCGCCAGCTCGCCCACCACGTGCGCGCCCGCGAGCTGACTCGACAACGCGATCACGGTGGTGACGATTGGGCTGAGCGTTCCCGCGTTGATCGCGACCGCGCCGCCAAACGAATGCCCTATAAGTGCGACGCGCTCGTGGCCAATCCCGCCCAGCAACGTCAGCGCCGCCATCGCATCGACCAGGCATTCGCCGAACTCGTTGGGCGCACGATAATCCAGCCGCGCAATCGTGAGCCCGCGCCGGGGCATCTCCAGCCCCAGCCGCGAATACAGCATCGCGGGACCGTCGAATCCGCCGATCGCGCCGCTGACGCATAGCACCGCGTGCCCCTTTTCCGGCGCCGAATGGATCATCAGCGCAATCGCGCCGCGCGTCGTCGCGATCGTTACCTTGCGCGCGCCCGCGATCTCGTCACCCGGCTCGACGCCCGTAATTCTGAGAGTCAGTCCTTCGTCCAAGGTCATCCGCCCGCGTTCCATCGAGCGTCAGCCGGCTCGCCGAGCATTCGCATTCCGTAGCGAATCAGCGCCACCAGCCGTTCGACCCGCGTCAGCAGTTCCGCCTGCTCATCGCGCGGGGCGTCGGCCAGCTCGGCGGCAACGGCGGCCAGGTTCTCGCGCATTAGTTGCACCGCGCGCTCCAGGTTTTCGCGCTCGGGCGCTGGCACGCGGGCTTTGCGCCGCGCCTCCTGGATCTCCACAAAATCGATTATCTCGGCCATTTATTCTTCACGCTGCGTGCGAGCCATCGCGATTATCGCTTATCGCGGCCGCGCGTGGAAACCACGAAAGAGTCACCTTAATTTCTTGCCCGCGCGCCGCTTCTCGGCGAGCGTCCGATACCCACCCTCGGCGACCCATCGCATCTGCCGCGCCATCCCGTTGAGAATCTCGACCTCGCGCGCCGTCAATCCGCTCCGTCCGAGAATCTCGCGGATCGCGAACATGATATGGTCCGGATTGTCGTCGGGAATAAAACCGATCGAGACCAGCGCCTCCTCCATCCGCGCCAGCATCGGGTCGCTGATCGCCGCGGCTACGAAATGCGGCGCGCGGGCCGCGGCTGCGAACTGAGGCGCGCGGGCGGCCTCGATTTCCGCCGCCGCCGATTCGCCCGCCGCCATCATCAGCTCGTACGCGACCACTACCACCGCCTGCGCCAGGTTGAGCGACGGATATTCGGGTGCGGTCGGGATTGTGACCAACCGATTACAGAGCTTGAGCTCGCGATTCGTCAGCCCGCGATCTTCGCGGCCGAAGACGATGGCGATTTTGTTCGAGCCGGCAATAGCGTCGAGTTCAGCCGCCGCCGCGCGCAGCGGATTCGCCCTGCTCCGATAGCCGCCGCGGCGGCTGGTCGTGCCGACCGCGACCGAGCAATCCGCGATAGCCGCCGCCAGATCGGGATAGACCGTCGCGCGCGCCAGGACGTCGTCGGCATGCACCGCCATCGCCGACGCCTCGCGACTCTTCAACGTCCCGGGCGCGACCAGACGAAGATCGTCGAAGCCCATGTTCTTGAGCGCCCGCGCCGCCGCGCCGATATTGCCGGCCGATTGCGGCTTGAACAGCACGAACGCGAATCTCTCCCGCGAAGCCATCTTCTCCTTATCTCCTAAATGGCCTCTCCTGTCAGGGCGAGGCAATCCGGGTTTCTTCGCTACGCTCAGAATGACACAAAAAGAAATTCTAACAGGCCGTCAGGCCGCATCTTTTTCCGTGACTCAAGGTGCAGGGGCTGGCCCCTGGCCGTTGGCACGGCTGGCCAGTATTAAGAGACCGCGCGCCCGCGGCAGTGGCCGCGCGCGACAACGGAGCGCGGCCTTAACGTTGGGTGCAGGGGTCACCCCTGCAAACCACGGTGGGTTTTGCATACAATTAAGCGTATTCCTGCGATGAAGATAATTTCCTTCGGCGACGTTCACATGGCGACCCGCAATCTCGACCGGATGGGCGAGGTGATGCGCGATTGCGACTTGATAATCCTGTCCGGCGATCTCACCAACTTCGGCGGCATCGACGACGCGCGCAAGGTCCTCGCCGACGTCCGCCGCGCATGTCCCGCGGTGCTCGCGCTCTCCGGCAATCTCGACCGGCGCGAAGTGATCCCGTTCCTCGAACAGGACGGCGTCGCGCTGCATGGCAAGGGTCTGGTCAAGGGGGGAGTGGGGATCTTCGGATGCGGCGGCTCGAATATCACTCCGTTTGGCACGCCGACCGAGCTCAGCGAAGACGAAATCTATGCGACGCTGCGCGCCGGGTATGACTTCGTGCGCGACGTGCGGCCGCTCCTGATGGTTTGTCATACGCCTCCGTTCGACACCAAATGCGATCGAATCCTGAGCGGCAAGCCGGTCGGCAGTACTGCCGCGCGCCAATTCATCGAAGAAGTGAAGCCCGAAGTTTGCATCTCGGGGCACGTTCACGAATCTGCCGGCGTCGATCAAATCGGTCCGACGAAGATTTTCAACGCAGGCCCGTTCAAGGGCGGCGGCTACGTAGTTGTACGGGCCTGCGACGGGCGGCTTGACGCGAGGCTCGAATTTCTTTGACGTACCCGCTTTGTCGCGCGCCGATCAATCGCTTCGCACGTACGCCGGAAAAATCGCCAACGCATGGCCGCTGGTGCTGCGCAACTCATTCCGGCTACTGTGGCGTTTCCGGCCCGGACGCGCCGCGAAGTAGGGCCGGAGATTGTACGGGGGCGGAACAGGCTCCGCACCTCGTGGCTTTCGTTGTTTACCCATTTTTGTCGAAGGGAGAATTGCTTGAGCATGGATGCGACCGGCGATGTTCGGATGAGGTTTGATCACGTATCGATCGCGGTGAAGTCCATCGACCGCGCCTACGAATTCTTCGCGAAATATTTTCCAATCAAGTTGCGCAGCGCCAAATCGATCGACGAGCAGGTCAGCGGGTCGTTCTACTGGCAGGATTTCCATCTCGGCGGATTCGTCGTCGAGCTTATCGAGGACCCGCCCGGCAAGCCCGGCTTCGTCACGAAGTTCATCGACAAGCACGGCGAGGGGCTGCATCATTTGTCGATCGAGACCGACAATCTGGACGCGATGGTGGCCACGCTCAAGGCCGGAGGCGTGCGGGTCGTCGACGAGCAAAAATACGATTCAGGCTCTGCGACCGCGTTCATCTCGCCGCGCTCTGCCTTCGGCGCGCTGATCCAGTTCTGGCATACCCCGAATTGGGAACAGGCCCATCCCAAGCCGGCGCCCGACGGCCTGGCCAACTTCGATCACGTATCGCTCGCGGTCAATGACATCAACGCAGCCTACGACTTCTTCACGCGCTACTTTCCCGGCACGAAAATCGGCCACGAGCCTCACCTGAGCAATTCCGAGGGCAACTTCGCGCTCGGCCATATCGAGGTCGCCGGCTTCAAGCTCGAATTCATCCAGAGCCCGCCGCACAAGACCGCCAACGACTTCGTCGGCAAGTTCATCGCGCGCTACGGCGAGGGGATGCATCATATTTCGATCGACCTCAAGGATTTCGACGCGACCTGCCAGCGGCTCAAACGCGACGGCGTCCGGGTGGTGGAGGAAAAACGAAACTGGCGCGGCGAGCGCCAATACTTCATCTCGCCGCAATCGGCCTTCGGCGTGCTGATCCAAATCTGGGAAGGCCTTCAATAGGTTACCCCGCCTCTCTGATACCTCGCCCGTTATTTTACGGGAGAGGAGGCCGACCGCTTGGCGGTCGGTAGGTGAGGGTTCTGGTCACAGCCGCAGCGCGCGATAGGGAAGGAGTCAGGGGTTAGGTTTATCTCCGTGCTCGGGCGCAGGGACTGGAGGCTGCGAAAAGGCTACAATTAACTGAATCGTATGATCCTCGCCGTATTCTTCGATGCCGCAGGCACGCTGTTCGAACCGCGCGAGCCCGTCGGACGCACCTACGCTCGCCTGGCGCAGCAATTCGGCCTGGACGCCTCTGAGGACGCCGTCGCCGCCGGTTTTCGCCGCGCTTTCGGTGCGGCGCCCGGTCTGGCCTTCGGACCCGGGCATGGGCACGACGAGCTTCGATGCCTGGAGCGGGAATGGTGGCGGCGCCGCGTGGGCGAAACGTTCGCGCCGATGGGCACATGGCCCGGCTTCGACGCTTACTTCGACGCGCTGTTTGCCCACTTCGCCGATCCCGATCATTGGGTTGCGGATCTTGAAGCGGCGCCGATGCTGCAACGTCTAAAGAACTATGGACTCAAACTGGGCGTGATCTCTAACTTCGATTACCGCTTGTATCGAATTCTCGAGGGCCTCGACCTGACCCGTTACTTCGATTCGATCACGATTTCCTCTGAAGCCGGCTATGCCAAGCCCCGGCGCGAGGTGTACGAGACCGCCCTTTCACGCGCCGGCGCTGCGGCGCATGACGCGATGCATATCGGCGACTCGGAGCATCTCGATTTCGCGCCGGCTGCGGCCATCGGGATGGCTGCCGTCCTGATCGATCGCGGGAATAAGCAAGCCGCGCCGTCGATCGCGGCCCGCACCGCGCGAATTTGTTCGCTTGCCAGCGTCCCAGAGGTTGCGCAAGTATTCTGACTCGCTTGACGTTATCGCTGCGTTATTCTTATCTAAGGCCACAATTTTCCGGGGAACAGTATTTTGGGGATTAGAAAAATGAACCGTGTGCTCTTTTCGCATCGCCTGATGGTGATGCTAACCGCATTTCTCACGCTCGCCTTCACCGCCGGCCTCGCCGCCGCGCAGAGTGCCGGAGCGCTCGGGAGCGAGCTTTCGAGCCTCTCGGGCCAGCTCTCTTCCGCCGAGTCCAACGAATCGACCGCCGACCAGGTGATCACCCGCCTCGACAGCGCCGAGGGAACCTTCGCCAAGCTCACTTCGAGCGGCAAGGTGGACAAGGGTGCGCTGGTACCGATCTACCGCCAGCTCGAATCGATGCTCGATCGGATGAACTCGGCCTATTCCAAGAAGAAAGACGATTGCATCGCGCAGATCGACAACGGCGGGCAATGCGACTACGACAAGCCCGAGCAGTTGGCATTGCGCGCCGCATATCCGCTTGCCTGGCTGCGATTCACGGCTGCGACCACTCTGTTCGACGATAACGCCGAGCAAGCGAAGAAACTGCTCAACCAGGCGATCGACGGCTTCACCGCCAGCATGCTGGCGATGCCCGATCCCAACCTGATACGCGAAAATACGCTTGGCCGCGCCTACTGCGAACGCGAGTTGGGCAAGTTCGATCACGCCGAATACGACCACGCGATCGCCGACTTCAAGAAAATAATGGATGACGGCACCGGCACGCAGCAATATGCCGCCGCGCGCGAGGGACTCTCCACGACTTACGCCAAGATGGGCAAGGCTGACGAGGCCGCGAAGATGCTTCCGGTTGGTGGTGGCGCAAAAACCGGGTCCGGCCAGTTCATGCTTCAGTTGCAGACCCTGTTCAGCGCCGAACGGGCCACCAGCGACCCCGCCAAGAAGGCCGCGTATCACAAGCAGATCATCGACGCGATGAAGTCCAAGGAAAACGACAAGGAAGGATGGGCAGTCGATGTATCGGCGGCGTCCAAGTTTCCAACCAACGCAGTCGAGGAATTCGGCAGCTCGGGCGATCCGTTCGAGAAATGGTTGCTCGCCGCCGTCCTGCTCTCGCGCAAGGATGAGCCCAACGCGGCCAAGTACTATGCCGAGGCGGGCGCCAGCGGAAAGTATCCCAAGGCCTACAAGTTCGCCGCCGACATCTATCTGCGCGAGAAGCGCTACGACCAGGTCGAGCTCATGCTCAGCAAGATCGCATCCGGTGGCGGCGGCGAGGCGCAATGGGCCGAGTACGCCAGGTTCAGCCTCGCGCATAACCGATGGGAGCAGGGCGGTTCGAAGGATACGGCGCTGGAAGATCAGTGGGTGAAAAACGCGCAGGACTACCTGCAGAAATATCCCGCGGGCGAGCACGGCGCCGAGATGCGCGTGCAGCTCGCCGATCGCCTGCAGCGACAGAATAAATTCGTCGAGGCCGCCCAGTTGTACTCCCAGGTCAAGGGCGACCCCGAATTCACGTTCACCGCCAAGTTCAAGGCCGCGGAGTGCTACTACAAGGAGCTCCAGGGCGCCAACGCCAAGGATAACAAGGGGCCCAAGGTCGATACCGAGTCGCTCAGAAAGCTGGCGCTCGAAAACCTCAACGAGTCAATCAAGATGGGTCCCGAAGCGGAGCGTGTCTCCTCCGGACCTGGCAAGAAAGCGGTTCATGAGATTCGCGGCGAAGCGACCTACATGCTTGCTTCAATCCTGGAAGAAGACCCGGAAAAGGTCGACTACTCGCAGGTCGCGACGCTCCTTGCCGGCTACGAATCGCAATACCCGAGCATGAGCGCGAAGTTCCAGGATGTGGCCGAATGGCGCATCACGGCGCTCGATCATCTCGGCAAGTATGACGAAGTTAACACCGATGTCGCCGGAATCGTCGAACGCAGTAAGGGCAATACCGCCAAGGGCGATTTCATCAAGGGACTTGGAATCGACTTCTGGAAGGCCGCGCTGGATGCCAAGGCCAAGGGCGATCAGAAGGCATATCTGGCCAATGCGAAGTTGACCGCGACCGCATACAACTTCTTCGCCGACATGGTGTCGTCGGGCAAAATCCCGGTTAAGAATCTGACCGGCACGCTGTCGATCCTGGGGCAGGCTCTGCAGGCTATGGGCCAGGAAGACAAAGCTGAGACCATCTACAAGGAGGTCGTGAAGGCCGACCCGGCATCGCCCGATGCGAACGCCGGAATGGCCCGTATCGCACAATCCAAGAAGGACTGGAAGGATGCGGTGACGCTGTGGACTACCGTCGAGGGCACGGCGGCCGAGTCCGACAACCTGTGGTACGACGCGAAATACAACATCGCGGTGATCTACAACGAGCAAGGCAATACCCAGGGCGCATGCAGCAAGCTGGCGCAGACGCGCGCCGAGCATCCCACGCTGGGCTCGCCCGAGATGAAGACGCAGTGGGACGCGCTGCAGCGCAAGCTGTGTCTCGATCGCAAGGGCAGCTAGCAGCTCAGATGCTCAAGAAGATTCATCATGTCGGCGTCGTCGTGCCGAGTCTCGACGCGGGCCTGAAATTCTGGCGCGACACGCTCGGCCTGCATTTCACCAGGAGCGCCACGATTGAAGAGCAGGGCGTCCGGGCCGCATTGCTCAAAGCCGGCGAGAGCGAGATCGAGCTGCTCGAGCCGCTCGACGCCGACAATGCCGTGGGCAAGTTCCTCGCGCGGCGCGGCGGCGGCTTGCATCACGTATGCTTCGAGACCGACGACGTCGCGCGTGAGCTCGAAGCGGCGCGCGGCAAAGGAATCCAGCTAATCGATCAGAAGCCGCGCCGCGGCCTGGCGGGAATGATCTGCTTCCTGCATCCCAAGGCCACCCGTGGCGTGCTGGTTGAATACGCCCAGCCACCCGGCGAGTAGAGAGTAAAAAAAGGGCATGCCGATCTACGAATACCGATGCACGAAGTGCGACCGCTCGTTCGAGGCGTTCGTGCGCCCCGGCGACGGCGGCGCGCAGTGCCCGCTCTGTCACGGCTCGAAGCTGAAGCGCGAGATGTCAACCTTCGCAGCGCACGGCAGCAATGGCGACGGCGCCGCCGCGGCCGCGATGGCGATGGCCAATTCCGGCGCGGCGAATGGCGGCGGATGCGGCGGGGGCGGATGTGGCGGGGGCGGATGTGGCGGCGGTGGATGCGGTGGGGGTGGATGCGGCTGCCACTAGCGCCGTGTTCGTTGTTCGCCCGATTTCAGCTCTCAGCTCTCTTTGCGCGCTTCGAATTCTTTTTTTGCCGACGCCAGAAGTTCGGGCTGTGCGAGCAAATCGTACGCGGTCATCGCCATCGCCTTCGCCACTCGAATCATCGCATCGTAGCCGCGCTTTGAGTCGGCGTGCGCGACGAACGCATCTTCGTGGCAATTGCCCTCGCCATGGCGCGCGATCGCGAACGACGGATGAATCGCGGGCATCACGTGACTCACGTCGCCCATGTCGGTGCTGCCGGTGGGCGTGTCGGCCGGGGCTTCGACAGATTTTGCGCCGAGCGCCTCGCTATGCGCGGCGTAACGATGCGCCATGCTGAGATTGTTGATCAGGTTCTTGTAGCCGCCTTCGACAACGTGCTCGACGCGCGTTCCGGTCGCCATCGCGGCGCCCTCGGCGCATCTGATCACCCGCGCGCCGATTTCATTGGCGTAGCGGCTGGTCCTGGCGCGCGCCAGAAACAGGCACTCTGTCCGCTCCGGGATGATATTAACCGCCCGGCCCCCGTCGGTGATGATGCCGTGGATGCGCGAGCCGTCGCGCAGGTGCAGCCGCATCGCATCGACGCTCTGAAAGGTCTGGATCACCGCGGCCAATGCGCTCGAGCCGTCCCATGGCGCCATCGCCGCGTGCGCGCCGCGGCCATGAAAGGTCAGCTTGAGATGGTGCGTGGCGAGCGCGGGCATCGTGCAGAATTCCGCGTCGGTCGGATGCGCCATCATGGCCGCATCGACGCCCCGCAACGCGCCCTTATCGATCAGGATTATTTTTCCGCCGCCGCCTTCCTCGGCCGGGGTGCCGAGAAAAACGACTCGCCCCGGTAGCTGGCTCGCGATGCTCTTCAAACCCGCGACGGCGCTGAGCGCGGCGCCGGCGATCAGGTTGTGGCCGCATGAATGACCATTGGGCAACGCGTCGTACTCGGCGAGGATTGCGACCGCGGGACGGCTGGCGCCGAACTCGGCGCGAAACGCGGTCTTGAGTCCACCGACTTCGCGCTCGACCTCGAGACCCAATTCGGTGGCGGCTTTGGTCAGCAGTCCGGCGGCGAAATGCTCCTGGAACCTGAGCTCGGGATGCTCATGGATTTCGTGGCTGAGCGCGACCGCTTTGTCGCGGTAGGTATCGATCGCGCGACAGATTTCGGCGTGAATGTCCATCGGTATGCTCCTCTCGATGCTGAGTAGCATTGTGAGTAGCACCGAGCGCGCAAATTATCCAAACTCCGCCGCCGCGGGGAAACGCGGATCAGTTGAGAGAATCGCTACCGCGTGATCGAGAAGCTCGCTCCGGCGTGCCGCGGACGGAATGTCTTCGCTCAGGCTCATTGCTCACTTCGCTTGGCCCGCGTTTAGTCTATATACAGGGTCTTACTCGGGAAGGTGCCGGTACTCATTGAGCCTCCCCCGCCTTCCTTGGTCCAAATCCACCATCCGCGAATCTCGATATCGGATACATCCTTTCGCTTGGGGTCATTGGAGCAGACTCCCTCAAGGCGCAAGTTTGAACCTCTCTCACTCTCAGCGCTGTCTGTTGCATCTATGCGGGAGAGACTAAAGGTGACTTCAAAAGAGATAGCCACTAACGAGGGCTTAGGTGTCGCGTACCCCCTAATGCGCGTGCTGGTAACGCTTGCCAACTCATATAGGCTCGCTTTGTCGGCCGCCATCTGGCGCGCGTCCGGCGTGATCGCTTCGACTATTGCTTTCGCAATGGTAGATTCGTCCAATGAGGCCACAGCTTTATCTATCCGTGACAGAAATTCACGAACACTCGCGTAGATAACGATATTGCGACCAGAACCTGCGAGTTCTTCGCAAAGTGACTTTGCCAATCCTCGAGTCCGGTCTCGACCCTCATAAAACGCTGAGTCGTTTGTCACTAGGTGGACCGTACATCTTGCGGACAAATCTATCGCCGCTTCCCACAAACAGGTGTCTCGGAACTGCTCGTTGTTCTCTCCGCTCGGCGGGCGTTTTTCAATAACTCGTTTTAATGCCGATTTGGCTTGATCGAAGGTGAACGGTGTTCGCTCCAAAAGCCCACTAAGCTGCGTCCATCGTTCCCTAAGGCCTTCCTGTATCGCCTCTCGCGTAGGTGCTTGATGTAGTGTCTTTTGTCCGGAGAGTTGTCTAAGCAATCTGGCGCTCTTGCGAAGTCCCTCGACCGCTCTTTCGGCCTCCGCGGTCAGCACGGTGTTGACTTCCATTTCAACGATTTCGGGCAATCCGAGCGACGCGCCGCTGCTCGTCAGAGCGAACAGAATTGCACTGCCCATGGATGACTGGAGCAGGCGCTCGGTCACCCAAATGTTCGCGTCAAGGACTACGTAGTAGGGAATCTTATTTGAACCCATTTACTACTCCCGGACCGGACCCTCGACTGGAAACTTTGAGTGTCGCTGAGCAGAAACGCGTTTGGCCGTCTCAATCGCAAAGCGCGCATGCGTCGCCATCTGCTATCGCTTCACTTCGGGCTGGATGCTGATGGGAATCGCCAGTGCCGGTTCTGAAACCTCGGCGTCCGGTAGCGGTTCAAGCGTGATGTGGTGACCCCAGACTCGCACGACGCGGAAATACCGACCAGAGGCACTCACGGTTTGGCCGGATCGGACGACATGCCCTTTGTACAAGTAGTACTCGCGAATCGGTCGTTTCTTGGCCGGGTTTTTCGCTTCCATGTTTTTCAATTTACCTCTACGAGCGGACGCGGGTCAGCGGCTGCGTCATCATCTCGGGCAGCGCATTTTGAGCAGCCCCGAGTGTGGAAATTATTCAAACTCCGCCCTGGTGCGACGATTCGGCTAGGGGGGAGTTGAGAAAGCAATTTAGGCTCGCTGTGTCGGTCACTCGAGTACACCGTCCACGCTCAGCAACACGGCCCAGAAATACTTCGAAGCCAGCTCGACGGCCGAAAAGATTTCTAGCACGCGCTGCGCAAATGCCGTGTAGCTCAGTCGTCTCTCTTTCTTCTGGTCGTCATCGAATTCGTAATAGAGAACTTCGTCCTTCTCCGGAACAAAATGCGCGGAGTGATGGCCAATGCCGTTGCGAAGCTTGTTATCCAGTACGCCAACGAATAACGGTCCGATAGGATAGCGTTCCAAGATACCAGGCTTTTGCCCGTTGGGCATTGCTTCGAAATCCCATAGCGACAGTTGGCGCTTACGTGTGGGCACAGCCAACTTCCCGTGGTGAATGATCGCCTCGCAAGCAATTGCAACTGTCAAAAGTTTGCAAAGCGTTTCGTAGCAGTCGACGTATAGCTGTCGGAGCTCGTCGAATCTCTTCTCCGACAACCGAAAGGTGTTTAAGTCGCGGTATTTCGGCTTCCAATAAAGCATCTGCACTAGCGGGCTCAAATATGGATAGCATTGCACGAACTTTCGTCGAATAGTCTTCAGCTGTTGCCAGATACTACTCACGCGACCGGAAGCGAGAAAGTCATGTGCGAACTGCTTGAAGAGGGACTCATCGATTGACAGCGACAGGGCTATTCTTTGGTCAACCATCGAACGAGCACTACGCTCTGTAACGGTGAAATAGTTAAAGGCACCGTCCATTACGCGCCATAGTGGCATAAGCCGCTCCACCTTCGACGCGGGCTTCTCGGTCGGTGGCGTTCTCGCCTCTTGGTCGAAGAGATCGTCGTTACCCTTCTCCAGGTGAATCATGAGGCGCTCGCAATAGGGCCACTCGTCTCTAATCCAATGAAGACGTTTCCCCTCTTCGTCAGAATATGCTTTCCGGTTTTCGATATAGAAGGCGGTCGCGATGAATGGAGTGATACCTTCTGGCAGTTCGTTCGGTACGGGCGTATGAGCATCGAATGAGAGGGTCGCAACAGCGCCTTCTTCGGATTCTACCCATTTTGCATTTGACGGTTCATCGAAGGAGTACGAAATGTTCTTCTGGTCGGTCCTAAATACATAGCCGATTTCGATACCGCATTTCGGGCAATTGAATGTGTAGGTCTGACTATCGCGATAGCCAACCGCCGTTCGTGTTACGATTATCGCTCCGCAGGCGACACAGGCGAGTTGGTTCCGAACGATCATTCTAGGAGTCTCACTGGTGTGTCCGAACGATTTCGGCCGACGGCATCAGGTCGTCGTTGCTCCCTTCTGAAGGAATCTTCGATCTTGCGAGGTCGACATGATCGGGGTTGGTTCTGGCGATCCATTGAGAGGTTCTATTTAGGGGCGGACGCGGGTCAGCGGCTGCGTCAGCATTTCGGGCACCGGCTCGCCCTTCTCGACTTTGTGCTGCGCGTAGTCCTGCATCGCGGTTACGATTCCCGCCACCGCCTTGCCGAACATCAGGTCGCGATTCTCGCGCGCCCATTCGTTGGAGTATTTGACCTGATGCGCCACCGGACCTTGGAACTGCGGAGCGACGTAACGCGCGAACAGCTCGTACGAGTGAAGCGTCTTTTCGCGCGTGGTCCATTCGTGCGCGAGTCCGAGGATGCCACCGAAGCCGCCGGTTGCCTGTTGCAGTTCCTTGATCTTCGCGATCGCATCGTCGGGCGTTCCAACGATCACGCCGCCACGCCCAATCATCCGATCGATCGTCATCTCCTCGACCGGCTGATTTGGATATTCCTCGAACTGGAGCCGCGCGCCGAGCGTGTCGATAAAGTAGTCGCGAATCCACGAGTTGGCGCCGTCGCGAATATCGTCCATCGCATCCTGTCGAGTCTCGGCAAGGTGAATCGGGAAAACCATCCGCCAATTCCTGCGCTCGACGGTCTTGCCGTTTTCAGCCGCCGACTCTTCCGCCATCGCCCAGCGCTTCATCAGATCGTCCAGACCGCGCGGCGCGTACGAGGCGACCGACAGCACGCCGCAGCCGAGCTGTCCCGCCGCCACCATCCCCGACGGCGAAATTGTGCTCGCGACAAAAATCGGCATGTGCGGCTGCTGAAACGGTTTCACCTGCAGGTGCGCATCGACGAGCTTGAAGTACGAGCCGTCGATCGAAATCTTGCCCTCTTCAGTGAACAGGCGAAGGATTGCGTTGACGCCCTCGACCATCCGCTTGCGCTGGGTAGTCGATTCGATGCCGAGCATGTACGCGTCGGCGGCCAGCGCGCCGGGACCGCATCCCAGCATCACGCGGCCATGGGTCAGATGATCGAGCAGGGCGAAGCGGTTGGCGACGTTGAAGGGGTGATGATACGGGATGCTGACGACGCCGGAGCCGAGCATGATCCGCCGGGTGCGCGTCGCGGCGACCGCCATGAAGATTTCGGGCGACGGGATTATTTCCCATCCCGACGAATGATGCTCGCCGATAAACGCCTCTTCGTAGCCGAGCGCGTCGAGCCACTCGATCAGCTGCATGTCGCGTTCGAAGCAGAGCGTCGGGTTTTCGCCGACGCGGTGGAACGGGGCGATGAAAATTCCGAACTTCATCATTCCTCCTTGGTCGGGCAGGGTCTAAGCGGGCCGCCCTGGCCCACGGCAGACTTGTCAGGTTACGACGAAATCAGAACGCGAAATAGGGCTGGTACGGGCTGGATTGCGCGGCCGCCCTGAAACTTTGCCTGCGCAAATTCGTCCAAGATGTGAGAGCATCGGGAA
>CALAOW010000158.1 GCA_937889395.1 uncultured Pseudomonadota bacterium
AGGTTTCCCCAGCTCGCGGCCGGCTCCTGAATTCCCAGACCGAGCAGCGAGAGCGCGCTTTCGCCCAGGATGAAGCCCGGAATCGAGAGCGTGGCGGCGACGATCGCGTAGCCGATCACCGACGGAATGATGTGGCGCGTGATGATGCGCCATCGCGACGCGCCCAGCGCGCGGGCCGCCTCGACGTACGGCCGCGAGCGCACCGAAGACGCCATCCCGCGAATGATTCGCGCAAAGCCGGCCCAACTGATGAAGCTCATGATCGCCACGATCATGAAAAACGTCGCGACCGTGCTCATCCCCGACGGAATCACCGCCGCCAGCGCAAGCAGGAAATAGAATGACGGCAGCGACATCTCGATTTCGGACCATCGCATGATCAGGAAATCGACCGTCCCGCCGATGTAGCCCGACAGCGCGCCGATCGTGATGCCGAGCGAGAAGGTGATCAGCACGCCGATCAACCCGACGCACATGCTCACGCGCGAGCCGTACACGATTCGCGAGTAGAGGTCGCGCCCCAGGCCGTCGCTGCCGAGCATGAAGTACGGCTCGCGCTCGCTGTCGGTGGTGAATAGATGGCCGTGCGTGAACAGATGTATGTCGAGCCGGCGGGAAGTGTCGGCAACGAACGTGCGCGCGATCGGATCCTGCATGCGCATCGGATGGGTGTAGAAGAGCCCGCGCGGCCAGTCGGACGGCGCATTCATGTGGAGCGACATCGGAGGACAATCGGGCATCTCGCGGTTCTGATAGGTCGGGTCGTAGCTCGCGAAGAACGGCGACGCGGCGGCGAGCAGGTAAAACAGCGCGAGGCAGATTGCGGAAAAGCGGACCGTCCGCGACGCCAGACGCCATTCGCGCGCCACGCCTGACGTTTGTCGCGCGGCTACCGCAGCGCCCTGGAGATTCGCCTGCATCGCGCCGTCCACGTTCATCTCACTCGGCCGCCACCGACGAAAAATCGACGCGCGGATCGACCGCGACCAGCGCGATGTCCGCGAGCAGGTTGCCCACCAGCAGCAGAATCGTGCCCATCAGCACCGAGCCCATCACCAGGTAGATGTCGAGCGAGCGCACCGCCTCGAGCATCAGCAGCCCGAGACCCTGCAGGTTCATCACGGCCTCGACCAGGGCGGCGCCGCCGAGCAGATCGCCCAGCGAATATCCCGCCATCGTAACGAACGGATTGAGCGCGTTGCGCAGCACGTGCTTGTAGATGACGACGCGCTCGGACAATCCCTTGGCGCGCGCGGTACGCACGAATTCCGAATTTTTGATTTCGAGAATCTGCGAGCGCATCAGGCGCATCAGGCCCGCGGTGCCGGAAATGCCAAGTACGAAGGCCGGCAGGATGAGATGGTTGATGCGATCGGCAACCCGGTTCAGCGGATCGAGCGTCGAGTAATCGGGCGAGTAGGTGCCGCCAATCGGGAACCATCCGGTTTTCAGCGCGAGGTACATCATGAGGAAGGCGAGAAAAAAGCTCGGCACCGACATCCCGAAGAACGCGAGGAACGAGAGCACGCGATCCCAGATCGAATTTTGATTCACCGCGACGATGATTCCGATCGGTATCGCGATCGCCCACGAGAAAATCATGCTGGTCAGCGACAGGACGATCGTGTTGAAGGCGCGCGACGCGATGAGGCCGGTGACGCTCACGCGGTATTGGAGCGAGAAGCCGAAATTCAGATGCAGCACGCCCCACAACCACTTGAAGTAGCGGACCATCAGCGGCTGATCGAGGCCGAACTGCGCCTCGAGCTGGTGAATGACCTCGGGCGTGATGGTTGGGTTGAGTTTGAGATTCGAGACGAAGTCGCCCGGCACCAACGACATCGCGAGGAACGAAATGAAAGTGATCCCGAGGATGAGCGGGATCATGTTGAGCAGGCGGCGAATCAGAAATCGGGTCATCGTTTCATCGGCCTGATATTTCGAGGTGCGCGCGGCGCCGGATGTTCAGTCGGTCTTGAATTGAATCCACTCCGGCTTGTACGTGCCCCACACCTTGGGCTGATAGTTTTCCAGCGAGTTTTTCCATGATGAATAGCGCTGTTGGCGGACCGTTTCGATTATCGGCAACTGGTCGTGGAGGATTTGCTGAATTCTCCAGTAGTACGGCGCGCGCTTGTTGGGATCCATTTCGGACGCGCCCTGGTCGAGCAGCGTATCGATCGCCGCCTCCCATGGTGTGGCGGGCTTGGGCTGATTCGGATTCCACAGATGAAGGTTGCCCGATGAGCGATAAAAGTTCGCGCCATCGTTCGGCTCGACACCGCCGGTGAATCCAATCAGCACGCAGTCCCAGTCGAAAGACGAATCGAGTTTGTCCACAAGCGTCGTGAACTCGAGCGGCCGATAGTTCACCTTGATGCCGAGGCTCTCGACGTCCTGCTTGAAGATGGTGCACATCTCGTTGCGCTCGGGCGAGCCGGTGTTGGTGGTGAGATCGAATTCGAGACGATTGCCTTTCGGATCGGTCCGCACGCCGGGTTTTGCGAGATGATAGCCGGCCGCCTCGAGCATGTCGGCGGCCAGTTTCGGATCGTAGTCGTAATCCTTGAGATCGGGATTGTGAAAGATTTTATTTTCGGGCGAGATATCCGACACCGCCGGCACCGCGAGGTTGTGAAAGACAAGATCGATCATCGATTTCTTGTCCATCATGTGCGCCATCGCATTGAGGAACTTCAGGTCCGTGAACCAGTCGAGCTTCGGATTGGTGACGCCGTTTTTGAGGTAATGGCGCGGATTGCGGTTGAAGGTGAAAAACAGCGAGCCCGTGTCGATTCCGATCTGCTGAACCGTGATGTCAAGTTCGTGGTTCTTCACCTTGTCTTGAAGCGGCGAAACCTCCTCGGTGCGCGGGCCGTAAACGTCGATTTGCCCCGACAGATAGCGCAGATAGGCGGCGTTCTGGTCCTGCACGATCGTCACATTCTGCCCGTGCAGGCGCGGCAACTGACCGCCGTGCTCGTCCTTCATCCAATAGTCGCTGTTGCGATCGTAGTTGACGACCTGGCTCTGCGCGTACCGCATCATCTTATACGGGCCGTTGCCGACGAGCTTGTCCGGGGTCGTGTCGATGCCCCAGGTATGATTGAAATTTCCCGCCTTCCACACGGGCTCGAGGATGTGTGCGGGCATAACAGGAATGCCGATCGAATAAAGCAACGGAGCGAACGGCTTGGGCAGATGCATGACGACGGTGTAGTCGTCGGGCGCCTCCGCGACGATGCGTTGGTGGTCGATGGTGATCGCGGGGCGGATGCTGTTGGGCACCTTGGGATCGTAGATGACGTCGAGCGTGAACAGAACGTCGTGCGCGGTGACGGGCCGGCCGTCAAACCATTTCACGTCGTGGCGGAGGTGAAACGTAATCGTCTTGCTGTCGGGCGCGATGTCCCATTTCTCGGCCAGGCCCGCCTCAGGCAGGGTAGTGACGGGGTTGAGGCGGATCAGGCTCTCGAACAGATCGCTCGTCAGCGTGCCCGAGGTCGCATCGGTGATCAGAATCGGATTGAAGGTGCGCGGATCGCTGGCCACGGCGCTGTAGAGGATTTGATTTTTCTCGTGATCGCTTGCGGGCCGGTTCACGCGGCATCCGAGAAAAATCGCGAGCGACGATATGGCAATCGCGCAGGTGATGGCCGGCAGGATTCGCCTCCGCCGGCTTTCAGCTTTCATTTGAAAGCGCGCGCGCATCGTCGAGGCTCAGATTCATCAAAGTGGCTCCTGGAGCCGGTGTCAACACGAACGTCGAATCGGGGATGTCTCCATTGACGATCGGCCGCAGGTAACGAAACGTCACGTGGCTGCCGGCCGCCGGAAAAGTCGCATCGACGACGTACGGAAACATCACTCCGCCGATATCATGATAGTCACTGTAACGCACCTCGTAATTGACGCGGCCGTTGCCCGCCGTTTCCCGCACCATCGCGAGATTGCCGGCCGAAAATCCAAGCTCGCGAGTCCCCGACGCGCTGTTGCCGTACGACGCGACCATCATCGCGCCGTCGTTCGACACCGAGTCTGCGATTCCATTGAGCGCGAACTGGGGCGGCGCGAGTCCCATCAGCAGACCCACGGCGTCGGCGGGCGCCATCGGGATTCGCACGTACCTGTAGAGCGTGTCGGCGGTCGCATTGCCGCGCATGAAGCGATTGCGACCCGGCTCGAAGATTGCGAGCGCCGAGCCCTGTGCCGCGAGCAGCAATGCCACGCCGAACGGCGACATCGCCTCGACGCGCAAATTGCCGGGCCGCTTGACGACGATTTCCTCTTTGGCCTTCACGTGCTGATCGCCGGCAGTGTATTCCATGACGGCCGGGGTCTGCATAGAGTCGAGCCTTTTGTCACGCTCGGCCAGCGCCGCGATCAATTTCTGGACTTGATATTTGCCGGCGTCGAAGCCCGCTATCGGCGTCTGGGGCTGCGCAATGGGCGCAGGACGAACGATGAAGCAGGCGGAAGTTTCGAGCGTCGCCAGCAGCAGCATCGATGCAAGCGCCGCGAGCGAAGCAGTTTTTCGGCGCCGAGCGCGCTCAGTGGCCCGCGCTGGCGGCATTCTGCAGGACCTGAATTTTATCCTTGAGCCGTGCGACCTGGTCGGTTTCCTGCGCCTTCTTGAGCGCGTCGGAGTACTCGTGGCCTGCTTCCTTGACTTTGCCCAGCTTGCGATACGCGTCGCCAAGATGCTCGGTGATAGTGGGGTCGTTGCCGGTCATGTTGACCGCGCGCTCCAACTGCTCGACGGCGCGCTTGTAGTCGCCTTTCTGATAGTAAACCCATCCCAGGCTATCGACGTAAAAGCCGTCTTCGGGCTCGATATCGAGAGCGCGCTTGATTAGCTTTTCGGCCTCGACCAGGTTGGCGCCCTTTTCGGCGTAGCTGTAGCCGAGGTAGTTCAGCGCCTGCGCATTGGCGGGATTCAGCTCGATCGCCTTCTTCATTTCGGCCAGGGCTTCGTCGCGTTGTTTGTTCTGATCGAACGCCGCGCCGAGCGTGAAGTGGAACTTGTCATTCTTGGGATCGGCCTCGACCATCTTGCGCGCGAAGTCGATGGCGGTCGCATAATCCTTCTTTTCCTGATAGACGCCGACCATGAAGCCGGTGATTTCGGGGTCGTTGGGCTTCCTGGCGAGCGCGTCCTTCAGCGCGCCCAGCGCGTCGTCGTACTTGCTCTGCTTGTCGTACAGGTAGGCGAGCTGCAGGCGCGACTCGACGTAATGCTCGTTGTCGGCGGGAATTTTGTTGAACTCGCGGATCGCCTTGTCGCTCTCGGAAAGCTCCGTGTACACCGTGCCGAGGTAATAGTGGACGCGGTAGTTGTCCGGCTCGGAGCCGAGCACGAGGTTGAACTCGGTCGCGGCTTCGTCAAAATTGCCCTGCTCGACGTAGAGCAGGCCGATCTTGGTGCGCGTGTCGGCGGGATTGGTTTCGACCTGCTCGGCGCGTTTGAGCTCCTCCAATGCCTCGTCGTATTTTTTCTGACCGACCAGGATTTCCGCCTTGCGCTTTCGAACCAGCTCGTTGTTCGGATTGATTTGCGTGATCTTGTTGTAATAGACGAGCGCGTCCTGCGGCCGCTCCTGGCGCTCGCGCAACAGCGCAAAATCCAGCAGCACCAGCTCGGACTGCGAATTGAGATCGAGCGCTTTTTGAAAATATTTTTCGGCGGCCGGGTAGTTCTTCGAGGCCACCATCACCTTGCCGGCGTAGTAGTAGCCAAGGAATGAACCGGGTTCGAGCGCGATCAGCTGCTGAAACGTCTTCTCGGCTTCGCCGTAATCGCCGCGCTTGGCGTAGAGGGTGCCGAGATACAGATAGGCTTCCTGATTTTTCGGATTGAGACGCAACACCTCGCGGTAGTCCTTTTCCGCGGTCGCGTCGTCACCGAGCGCCGAGCTGATGCCTGCGCCGAGCAGACGGGCGTCGGCAGAATCCGGATTGATCGCGAGCGCCTGGTTTACCTGATCGAGCGCCTCCTTCAGGCGCCCGTCGCGGACGTAGAGCGTGGCCAGGCGAACCTTCAGCGCGGCGTTGGTGGGATCGTACTGGACCGCCTCGGCGTAATCCTTGAGCGCCTCTTCGCGGTCGCCTTCATTCATCGCGACCTCGGCCTTCAGGAACGCGCTCATCGCGCGCGCATCGGCGGGGACCTCGACCGCCGGCGTGCCGCCGAAGGGATTATCCCCACCGACGCTGACGGTGCGAACCGGCTCGAACTTCATACTTGTGATTTGGGCGCAGCCGAGAAACGCAATCGACGCGGCGCCGAGCGCGATGATCGCGCGTGTACTGAAAAATATCATGATCGAAACAGATTTCCGGGAGAGCTTCTCAATTGGGGCTCGCACCACGCTGT
>CALAOW010000159.1 GCA_937889395.1 uncultured Pseudomonadota bacterium
ATGTAGCTCGCTGCCATCCGTTTGAAGTCTGCCGAAGCGATTCCCAGCGATATTTCGACGAAGGACTCGAGGTCAATCGTCCCTATCTGACAAGGGGTAACCGCTTCGCAGCGAAAGTTGTAACTGATGCCGGGTACCGGCGGCGGGAAGCCGGGGATCATGCCGGGCGCGACCATGATCACCAATGTACGCTGACCCTTGCGATTGCGGCATGTGATTCGTGCCACTCCTGCCAGCAAGATATATGCGGAATCGGGTGAATGTTTCTCGTCGAAAATGATCGCGCGTTTTTCGACCGTGCTGACCGTCAGCACGCTGGCGAGCTTTTCGAGCTGGCGCGCCGTGAGCCAGGAGATATTCTTAAGGCCCCGCAGTCTTCGGATGCGGGATGTTCGAGCAACAGCAGACATCTTTTTCAGCCTAGCAGACGGATTGATCCGCGAGCAGAATAACGCCCGCGACATAAAGTTCATTCGACGAATTCTGTTATCTATGTAACGGATTCGCGCTGACGCTCAATCGCCCTGCAGATCACACAAACGTAGGATTCCTGCTCCCAGGCAAGGGCCCGGCGTCGCGCCGCGCGATCCAGATCAGCAGCACAAGCGCCGGGATCGTCGCGACTGTCGTGAGGATGAAGAACGGCACCCAACCGAGCTTGTCTGCCAGCACGCCCCCCGAAGACGCGACAATCGTGCGCCCCACCGCTGCCAGTGAAGACAGCAGTGCGTACTGAGTCGCCGTGAACGCGGGTGAGCATAGGCCGGAGAGATAGGCCACCAGCGCAGTGCCCGCCATTGCGCCCGTCAGATTCTCGGCGGCGACGCATAGCGCGAGATAGTCGAGCCGATGGCCGCCCACCGCCTGCAGCACGTAGAACAAATTGCCGGCCGACTGGAGGAGCCCGCACAGTACAAGCGCGCGCATCACACCGAGCTTCGAGGTCACCACGCCACCGACCAGCGCGCCGGCCACAGTCGCGACGAATCCGACCAGCTTCGAGACAGCGGCGATCTCGTTGAGTGAGAAACCGAGCGAGATGTAGAGCGGCATCGCCATCACGCCCGCCATCGCTTCGCCGAGCTTGTAACCAACGATGAAAAGGACGATCGCCGGCCACCTCGGCCGCCGCATGAAGTCGGCAAACGGCCCCGTAACCGCAGTCGCGAGCCAATCGCGGAGCGCATCCCATCCTCCCGTTGCGGTATGCGGCTCGGCCTCCGGCGGCGACGTCGGCTCGGGCCCGAGGATGAACACGAGCATCCCAACGCCCAGCAGTGCTGCCATCGTGGCGTAGGCCGCGAACCAACCGTAGCGGGCCGCTACGATCAGCGCGCCGGCGCCCGAGACCAGCATGGCGATCCGGTACCCGGTCTGGATCATGGCGGCGCCGGGCCCTTGCTGCTCGGGCGTGAGGATCTCGACCCGATATGCGTCGATAACGACGTCCTGGCTCGCCGAAAGGAATGCGACCAGCAGCGCCAGCGCTCCCATGCGCGCAAGATCGACTTTCGGGTTGCATGATCCCAGGGCGAGCGTCGCGGCGACGAGTGCGAGCTGAATCGCGATGCCCCAGCCACGCCGTCGCCCGAGCGGAATCGGCGGCGGCAGCCGATCGATCAGCGGCGACCACAGGAACTTGAAGGCATACGGTGTGCCGACCAGGGCGAAGGCGCCGATGGCCGCACGGCTCACGCCGGCGGTGGCGAACCAGGCCGACAGTGTCGAAAAGGTCAGCAGCAGCGGGATGCCGCTGGCGAAGCCCAGCGGCAGGATCAGCAGCACGCGCCGATCGGTGTAATCCGCGATCGAACGCCGCCAGGGATTCATGCCCTTCGCTTCTCTTGTCACACCCTGTAATCCCGGCATGGTGACTTCATATCATAGACGGGGCGATCACCATCGATCACGACCTGGCCTGCCCCCCGCTGCCCGTCAGATCATAAGTAGAGTCGGTCGTTGTTATGGCCCTTCTGAGGCAGTTGGTCTTCCGGTCTTTTAGGCATCGCGAACTCGGTCGGCGTCAAGGCGCCGAGGCTGCCGTGCGGTCGCAGGTGATTGTAGTCGTGACGCAATGCCTCGATCGTTTCGCGCGCCTGAGACATCCCCGGCGCTCTGGTTGAGCAGGCTGCCCGGAAGGTATGATTCGCCGATGAATCAGAAGACCGTGCCGTGCAAGGACCGGCTCAAGAGCATTGCGTGGCAAGCGATGCTGCAAAGGGGCCTGCTGCCGGATTTCTCCGTAGCAGCTGTGGCAGAGAGCAACGCCATCGCCGGAGCAGCGACCGCCGCTGGCCCTTCTTTCCGTGACCTTCGTAGCTTGCTCTGGGCATCGATCGACAACGACGATTCGCGCGATCTCGACCAACTCTCGGTCGCGGTGCCAGCCGGGGGCGGCGCGGTTAAGGTTCTCGTCGCAGTGGCCGACGTCGACGCGGTCGTCAAGAAAGGTTCCGCGATCGATGGTCACGCGCGGGCCAACACCACGTCCGTTTACACGGCCGCCGAGATCTTTCCGATGCTTCCTGAGAAGCTTTCCACTGACCTCACGTCTCTCGCGGAAGGTCAGGAGCGGCTGGCGATCGTCGTCGAGATGGCAGTCGATGCCGACGGTGCAGTGGGCGAATCGGACATCTATCAGGCGGTGGTGGTCAATCACGCCAAGCTGGCCTACAACAGCGTCGCCGCCTGGCTCGACGGAACCGGTCCGGCGCCGCCAGGGTTGTCGGCGGTGGCGGGAATTGACCAGCAGTTGCGCACCCAGGATCGGGTTGCGCAAACGATGAAGCAGCTGCGGCATCAACACGGCGCATTGAGTCTGGAGACGATCGAGGCCCGGCCCGTCTTCGATGGCGATTTGCTGGCCGATCTGCGCGCGGACGAGAAGACTCGAGCCCATGAGCTGATCGAAGACTTCATGATCGCGGCCAACGGCGTGACTGCGAGATATCTCGATCGACGAGGCTTTCCATCGCTGCGACGGGTGTTACGCTCGCCCGAGCGTTGGAAGCGGATCGTCGAGCTCGCCGCGGGCCTCGGCGAGCGCCTCCCGTCAGAGCCGGACGCGGCCGCTCTGGAGAGATTTCTGGTCAAGCGCCGCCAGGCCGATCCTGCGCGCTTTCCGGACATCTCGCTCTCGGTAGTCAAGCTCCTGGGTCGGGGCGAGTACGTACTCGAGCTTTCCGGCCAACCCGCGCAGGGCCATTTCGGCCTTGCCGTGAACGACTACACTCACTCGACTGCGCCCAACCGGCGCTTCCCGGATCTCATCACGCATCGCTTGCTGAAGGCTGCGCTTGCAGGACGGCCAGCGCCCTACAACAACGGCGAGCTCAGCGAACTTGCCCGGCACTGTACTGACCAGGAAGACGCCGCGAGCAAGGTGGAGCGGCAGGTGCGAAAGTCCGCGGCTGCCCTTCTGCTGGAATCGCGGATCGGCGATCGGTTCGACGCTATCGTGACCGGCGCGTCAGACAAGGGCACTTGGGTCAGAATCGTTCAACCGGCCGCGGAAGGAAAGGTCATGCACGGATACAAAGGTCTTGATGTGGGAGATCGCGTCCGCGTCGAGCTGATCGATACCGACGTCGAGCGCGGCTTCGTCGATTTCGCGAAGGTCGAGGCATCATGAAACCGCCCAACGCAACCCACCGCCCGCTCGCTTACAAAGACGAGCAGTTTCTCGACAGCGACGCGGCTCGCCCGCTGCGTATCCTGGCGGAGTACCTCGAACCGTTGCATATCTTCCGCCGCGAACGTATTCACGACACGATTGTGTTTTTCGGATCGGCGAGGCTTGCCCCCGACGGTCCACTTGGGCGCTATTACGAGGAGGCTCGCGAGCTGGCGCGGCTTATCACCGCATGGTCGAAAAGCCTTCCGTCGAATGCGCACCGATACATCATCTGTTCGGGCGGAGGCGGAGGGATCATGGAGGCAGCCAATCGTGGCGCTTCCGAGGCTGGGGGAAGGACGATCGGCCTGAACATCGGATTGCCGCATGAGCAGCGGCCCAACCCGTACATTACCCGCGAACTGTCGATCGAGTTTCACTACTTCTTCATGCGCAAACTCTGGTTCGCACATCTGGCGCGGGCGCTCGTGGCATTCCCCGGAGGCTTCGGCACGCTGGACGAGATGTTCGAGATTTTGACTCTGGAGCAGACCCGGAAGTTGGATCGTTCGATTCCAGTTGTGCTCTACGGTTCCAGTTACTGGAAAGAGATCATCAATTTCGAGGCGCTGGTACGCCACGGGACGATCAGCCGCGAAGATCTAGACCTTTTCCAGTTTGCGGACGATCCGGCGACGGCGCTTGGGATGTTGCAGCAGCGCCTCACGGCAGCGCCTGAAGAAGGCACGCCGGCCTTTGCCCACTCGCAGACCTGCCGCCAGCAACGCGGCTGAAAGATCCTTTAGCCGAGCAAGTGCTCGCCAGCTGCAAGCCGGTGTAATTTTGTAGTGCGAGAGAAGGATCGCGGCGTGCCTTCGCCGCGAGATTCGCTTGGTTCGAAAGGCGCGGCGGAGCGGACCCTTCATATCACCTGAAATGCCGATATCGCACGTAAAATCGCGATTCCCGGTCTGCTACGATCGTCGCCGCGAAAGCAGGAGGGAAAATTAAGGGAATGAATTCTCAGGAGTGTCTTTGACCGAAACGCTTATGGGCGCAATCTTTGCCGCGGCCGAAGTGTCACGGGCGAACAGGACACAGGAATCGTCGCGATAGATCTGCTTCCACCCGGGTTGCGCGATGACCAGTTTGTACGGGGGATCGTTCTTTGGCCCAACGAGGACGAAATCGTGCGGATAGTTGACCAGAAGTTCTTTGCCGGCGACTTCCCCATTGGTGAACGCCATGTAATCGTCAATAACCTTGGGCGGATACACGGTGTCGTAGCGCCCGTCGATGAAGACCTTGCTCGCGAGCGGCATGTGCCAGATGACGTACTCGCCCCATTGGAAGTCGGCCAGGATGTTGCCGCTCAAGCGATGCTCCTTCATGTAAGAGATTGCGCCGACCGGATAAGGATCGCCTGCCGCCATCTTTTTCGAGAAAAGCCCGGTCAGGATCAGCAACTCGAACGCCGCAACCGCGACCATCAACTGATTTATCGTTGGAGAGCGCTCTTTGGCATGCGCCACCGGCATCCCCAAGCGCTCGCGACGAGCCTTGAGCGCCAGCGTCGTATGCCGCGCGAGCGGAGTAACCGTCGCGATCACTGCAAGCGGAAGATTTCTGACCGCAAGGAACGCGGCTGCGATCATCACAGCCGCGATAGAAATCAGCGCAACGTCGCCACCGCGTGGCGTCTGAATGAAGGTCACGCCGAGCGCCACGAACATCGCTAACGCCAGAATCTTGCAGGCGACGCCGGCCACGTGGCTCTGTCTCCAGTGGAAAAGCAATGACTGCGGGAGCGATAGCCAATCGAGGATGGTCGTGCGCGTGTGAGGGTTCTCAAGCGCATGGATGACGGCCTGCCAGGTGCCGACGCCGTACGGAGTCGCGAGCGTCGCTATCGTGGAAGCGGCGGTGATCGCCAACAGCCACATCGCGCGACGCATCCCGCGGCGAGCCACCAGGTCCTGAGCGAAGACCACGGCGGTGAACGTGCCCAGCGCGGCGAGACCCATGATGAAGCCGCCATGCAAATTCGCCCACACCGCGAGAATCGGAATCGCGAGCCACACGGGGGCGCGGCCACGGTAGTTGTACCGCGAAAGAATCGCCAGGATGGAACTCATCAGGACGAATGTGAAGATCTGAGGTCTGAACTGGAGGTGCGTAGCTAAGGGCGCGCTTGCGGCGATCAGGATTGCGAACTGGACACGCGCCGGCGATTCGGTTTCGTCCATTGCCACCGCGAGGAAAAGGATCGTCGCAGCGGAGCAGGCGAACTTCATCAGGTTGAGTCCGACCGTGCCGAAAGCGTTGTATATCGCACCCATCAGGACTTCGCTCAGCCATTCATGGTTGAGCCACAGATGCCCCGGCGCCGAATACGAATACTGATCGTAAAAAATCAGGTGCCGCTGCGCGAGCACGTCCTGCCCGAATCGCACGTGCCCCCACAGGTCCGGGTCTGCCAGCCGCGTCGTATCCGCAACGACGATGGCGATGAAGATTAAGGCGGGCGAGTAATGGAAAAGTGAGACCCGGTTGCGCCGCGACGGCGCCGCCGTTTCGACGTCGATCGATTCGGCAGCCGGCGCACCACCCCCCCAACTTGCGCTCATTGCGAAGCTCCCGCAGAGCTATACGGCTTCGCCAATCCGCTCTCCATGCTCCTCGGCGAGGACAGTATCACAACAACTGCCCATTTGCCTCTTCCTTTTAGACTTGGTTTAAAAAATCGTCGAGCAATCGGCGAAAGACGGCCGCAGTTGGCTCCCAGTCGCCCTGCATCGCCTTAGCGCCGGCATCCCCGTAGCTTGCGTTAGGCCTCGGGCGCAAACGGATAAAAGGCGGCAGCCCATAACGCATTGCGAGGCTGTTGGCCCAAAGGCGCGCAGTGCGGCCGTTACCGTTTGCAAATGGATGGATTCGCACCCACTCGGCATGCACCCAGGCACAGAGATCGATTATGGCCGCCAGTTGGTCGGCCTCCGGTTCCTGGCCGAGCGGCAGCAGTGCGTCCAACTCGGCGACCAGTGCCTGGAGCGTTGCTTGAAAGCCTCTCAGCGCTTGGGCCAAATTTGCCGAGTCAACGCCATAATTCGAACCGACACTCACCTGGACGTTCTCGAAACCGGGTTCGCCGCGAAACGCGCCGACATACCGGGGGTTGGGCACCTCCAACCCCTCCATGACGAGGGTTTGCCAACGCCTGGCCGCTTCTAGTGTCGGAGTTTCGCGCTGCCCCGCCGCGTGGACGATTTCCTCCAGAACGCGCGCGAGGTTCTTCCGCAACCGCGGACTGTCTTCGTCCCAGTCAGGCACCTAGAAGTGCTCGAATCTTGCTCTGTACAGGCCCGGCTGGTTTGAGCTCTCCCTCGACGAACGAGCCCATTATCGGCTCGCCTTCAAGCGGGTCCTCGAGGCTTGCTTCGGCTTCCACGAACGCAGCGATGGCGCGCCGGAACCCAGGATCCCGCTTCCGATATGCTTTAAGGCCTGCCAAGTTAGCTTCCAAGCTGCGTTCTTTTCGACCCCGAAGCCTGAGGTAGTTCTCGATGGCCTCGTTCAGCAACTGATTGATAGGCCGCCGTTCGATCTTACTGAGGCTCTCGAGCGCGGCGCGTTTTTCAGCGTCAATTCTCAACGTAAAAGGGATTCGAGCCATGGATGCACATTACAGCAGCGTGGAAGTGATGTCAATATGCACTTTTGATGTCACCAGAGCCTGTGCGGAGGGCTTGGATCTATGGAAGAAAAAGTCGGTCCAATCATCTGCGATCCGTTGCTTGCGCGTCGATCGTTGCGGGAATGCGGTGGCGGCCGCCTCTGCCCGCTCTTTTAGCCTTCCTTGATCGCGATTCCCGGTCTGCTACGATTGTCGCCGCCATGGGCGCCTCTTCACCAACCGGAAATAGTTTCAGGCCGCGGCTGACGCAGGACGAGAAAACCGCGGAAACGCGGCGCCGCCTTCTCGACGCGGCGATTGTGTGCCTGATCGATCGCGGCTACGCGAACACGACGACTTCCGAAATCGCGGAGCGCGCCGGCCTTTCCCGCGGTGCGCAGCTCTACCATTTTCCCAAGAAAGAGGAATTGCTCACCAGCGCGATCGAGCACCTTTTCGAGCTGATGTTCGGCGAGATGAAGGAGAAGGTCAGCCGGCTGACCAATGAGAATGATCGGCGGGCCGTGGCGATCGATTTGTTGTGGGAGATTGCCAACGGCCGGCTGGCGACCGCATGGCTCGAACTGGTGGTCGCGAGCCGCACCGATTCGTATCTGCGCGAGTCGGTGAGCGCAGCGAACGGTCGGATGGCGGAATTCATCGATCAATCCTTCAAGGAACTCTTCCCGAGTCCCGATTCGGCCGGCGCCGACTACGACCTGATCCCGCAAATCGTGTTCCTGATCCTCGAAGCGATGGCTCTCCAGGGTAAGACGATGAACCCGAAGCTGACGGCGAGAGTCCTGGACGCGCTCAAGACTGTGAAGCTGTAGCCGCGCCGCCTCGGCGCAAGAAACCGAAACTCCTTACCTGGGAACCGCCGGGCTTGCGCCGTCGCCGAGGTCACCGGCTCGCGCCAGGTAGCGCGCGGGGAAACGACTGTTGAAGACGAACCCGGCAACCACCAATGCCGTCGGCAGCGCAAATCCTGGTACCAGCTTGCCGAAGTTGCCGCCGATGACGACACCTGTGACAGCGAAGCCGACGTTGACGGTCATCAATCCGCACCAGACAAGAGTCATCACCAGGTTAAGCCGGATGAAAACCGGATGATCCCAGAACTCCCGCGGCGTGTTTTCCCGCCCGTAGGCAGTGGTGAACGGATGGCCGATCGCGATCGAGCTCCACGCCGCAACCGCGAAGCATGACCAGATGACGACCACGTTGTAGGCCGGAAACAAGGTCGAGCGCAGGCCTATCATCATGACTGAGCCGATCGCGAAGAAGGTCAGCGTGGTCCAGTCCATCAGTCTGATCGGGATGCCGCGGCGCAGCCGCACGGCGATAAATACCAGACAGAGGATTAACCCGCCGCCGGTCGCCACGCGCCAGTGATTGGCGCCGGAAGCGAAGCCGTAGAGGACAAAGGGCCCGAACGCCATCAGGCCGGTTGCAACGCCCGAAAGTTTTTTCTGTTCCGCCACGCGCGCGCCCCAAAGGATCTTAGTGAGTTGCAATGTCCACGGTCAACGGCGAGTGACGTTTCCGTTGACGCAGCGCGGCTCTGACGATTGCGATACATATCGCGGCGACCACGGCGCCCGAAATCACGTCGCTCAGATAGTGATGCCCCTCAGACGGTATCGCTATCAGCATCAGGCCATTGAGGATCGCGACCGGTATGAAGGAGCGCGACGGCGGCCGATGCACATATATAAAGGCAATCGCCAGGACGGTGTGGAACGACGGGAACGTGATTATTCCCTGGAGGCTGTTGATTACAAAAGTGTGCGCACCACCAGCCCGCAAACTCATCAGGACCGCGTTGTACTCGGTCTGACGGCCGTAAAAATGCACGTACGGATCAACGGCAGGAAGCAGCGCTGAAACAATTGCCGTGACAATCAGCGACAGCATCGCGATCCATATCAGCTCGGCGTTTCGGTTGGTCTGTTCGGTGTGCGCAAAGTACAGAATCGATCCGATAATCTGCGGCAGAAACCTGAAGTACGCGATGAAAAGCGGGAGCTGGATTGCGCGATGCGCCCAGATAAATCCGGACCACGCAAGCCAATGGAAGCCCATCGCGGCGTCGAGCGCGATGAATTCGGCGTCGCGCAACGGCATCGCGGGCGTGGCGGCGAGATAGGTGAAGATGGCACCCGCAGCGGAGAACGCAACCCACAACGCGGCATAATGGCCTGCGTCCGACAACCTGCGGCTGCGTCCCGAGTAACCGTAGAGAAAACCAACCGCGAGCAGAGAAATCAGAACGCAGGCGACTCGCATCCAGCCGACAAACGCCAATCCGACCCGGTCCGCATAAATCCAGTCGAGGCCGCCGAGTACCAGAGTCAGCACGTACGCCCATAGCAAGTTCCCGCGATCTTCGCCCGTTTCGATCTGCCCGCTCGCCTCCTCCGTTCTCAGCGCAATCTCAAATAGCAAAGGACGAGCGCCACAACCAGCCGCACTGGCGGCCTGGTGCGTCAGCGGGGCGCGGCGGCGCCGCTGGAAACCTCCATCCAGGCGTTGATCAGATCGTCGGCCTCGTCGGGCTCGAGGCGGCCATCTTTCACCGCGGCGAGAATTTCAAGGATCGCGTCGTCGCGACTCAGTTTTTCAGTTGCGCCGGGCGTGAACCGCGACGACTGACTATCAAAGGTCGGCTTTTCAGCAGTGGACTGAGTAGTTGACTGAGTAGTGCTACCGGCCTGATCATGCGAACGATTGCGCACGTTGCGCGCGGCTTCGCGGATCTTGTCGCGCATCTCGCGCGCGGCCTGCCGCACCCGCTCGCGCATCTCATGGCGCGCCTCGCGCGATCCGCCGCGCACGGCATCGGTCACCAGGTCGCCGATTTCCTTGCCCAACTTCGCGAGCCGGCCGCCGACATCGCCGGGGACCGACTCTTCGATCTCGGCGATCGCACGCTCGACTTCGCGGAGTCCCTCGCTGACGCTGCGTTTCACGTCGCGGGTAACTCCGCGCACAATTGTGCTGGACATCCCGCCGCTCTCGGCCACGAACTGGCCGGCGGCGTCGAGCACGCTGCGCACAAAAGCGGGAATCTCGCCGCCGAGTTCGTCGGCGAGATCCTCGAACGGGGCGGAGAATGCGCCGGCCACGCGTGAGCGGTAGCCGCGGCCGGAGAAATCGCGCTCGCGCGCGTCGGCGCTGGCGACAATCACGTCGGCGCCGCGAGTCTCGACAGCAATTTTCGTGCGTGCACCGGAGGCCGGCTCGGGACCGATCGGACCGTGAACATGATTGCGGCCGAGCCACTTAAGCCCGGCGGCGTCGATGCCGTAGGTGCGGATTCGGCCCCATCCCGCGGAGGCGTCGAGCTCGATGGAAGCGATTGCGTCCACTTCGACGTTGACGCGTCCGCGGCTTCTGACGATCCAGGCTTTGTCGGGCGGAAAGGGGCCCACGAGATCGACGGCTCCCCCCACGTCCTCGAGGCTGAGCGCGCCTCCGACGCGGCTGAGGCGTGCGTTGCCGCCGACAAAGCCGACCGCGACTTCGCCGGCGACGCCGTCGGCCGCGAGCTTGCCGCCGATTTTGCCGATCATGAGGGAGCCAGACAGGTTCGAGGCGCGCACCTTGCCGCCAACGACGCCGGCTTCGACGTGGGCGGCGTCTTCGATTTCGAGATGTCCACCGATCACGCGTACAACAAACGGCGCGTGCACGCCGAGCAGTCGTGCGCTCGCGGCGATTTTTTCGATCGCCACTTCGCCCTCGATGGCTCGGCAATCGAATCCCCCGGCGACGTGGCTGAACGTGATCGCGCCCGCGGATTCGACCGAGAGCGCGCCGCGGACCCTGAGGCCTTCAACCGAACCGGCTTGGTTGATGGAGACGTTGCCGCTGACGGTGTCGCGCATCGAGATGGCGCCGAGGCGGCGCGCGTGGAGATTGCCGCGAACGCGCTTGACGGCGAAGGGGGTGGCGAGATCGGACACGTCGAGGTTGCCCGCGAGATCTTCGACTTCGACGGCGACGCCGGCGGGGACCGCGATGGTGGCGTTGTCGCGCAGCGTCACTTCGGCGACGCCGGCGTCGCGAGTGAGTTGCGGCGCGGTGTTCGAATCGATCTCGACGGCGGAACGATCGGGGCCAACGCCGGAGATTTTCAGATTCCCGGCTGCGCGCAGGATGCGGATTGATTCAACTCCTTCAAGCGTCGAGATGGCCATGGCGGATTTCCTCCGTTTTTTTTTCAGTTTTTTCAGTTGCCTGATTGTTCTAATCGTCTTTGGTGCGGGGGCCGTTGAGCGCGGCGAGTGCTTCCTCGGGCGTGAGTTTGCCGCCCTTCAAATCGGCCAGGACCGAGCGGCGCCGCGAGCCGCCGTCGTCGGAAGTAGAGGCCTCGGGACCGGACTTGGCGGAGTAGCCGAGCGCGTTGATGACTTCGTCGAGGCGCGCGCGCACGGTCGGGTATGAGACGCCGAGTTCACGCTCGACTTCGCGGATTACGCCGCGGTTCTTGATGAAGACCTCGACGAAATCGAGCTGCGCACCGCTGAGCTTGAGCAGCGCGGGCGGGGCGAATTCGCCGTCGATGGAGATCGAGCAATCGGGGCATCGCAGGCGCGCGACTGTCAGATTTCCGTCGCATGATGGGCATTTAAGAATTATTGGCCGCATGGGGAGTAATATTGATCCAAATATTAAAATTGTCAATCCAGAAATTAAGATTATTGAGATTGAACTGACGGTTTGACGAAGCGAGCGCGGGTTGTCAGGAGGTCGGGGGCGCGGGATGCTGCTGGCTCAGGCAATGAACGGAGCCGAGGCCCCAGACCAGGTCGGTCGAGGGGACGCCGACGACGCGGCGGCCGGGGAAGAGTCGGGCGAGTGTCGCGGCCGCTACCTCGTCTTGTGCGGCGTCGAAGGTCGGCATCAGGACTGCGCCATTGGCTATATAGAAGTTCGCGTACGAGGCGGGCAGGCGCGCTGCGTCGTAGATGACGGCGGGAGGCATCGGAAGAGTTTCGATGTTGAAGGGCCGGCCGTCCTGATCGCGCATCGCGCGCAGGCGCTTAAGGTTGTCGCGCAGCACCGGGTAGTTCACGTCGGCGGGATCGTCCTCGAGGACGGTGACGATAGTGTCGGGGGCGACGAAGCGCGCGAGGTCGTCGATGTGGCCGTCGGTGTCGTCGCCGGCGATTCCGTCGCCGAGCCACAGCACGTTGGTCACGCCGAGATATGTGCGCAGGTAATCCTCGATGTCGGCGCGACTGAGCGCGGGATTTCGATTGGGGTTGAGCAGGCATGACTCGGTGGTGAGCACGGCGCCGGCGCCGTTGACGTCGATCGAGCCGCCCTCGAGCACGATGCCCGGTTCGATCACTTCGAAGCCGTAGCGGAGCCCAAGCTTTTGCGGCACGACGTCGTCGAGATCGAATGCGCCGTACTTCTGGCCCCACGAGTTGAAGCGCCAGTCCAGAGCGATCTGATTTGGGCCGGCGGGCGAATCGGTTGCGAGGCGGTTGACAAAAATCGGCCCGTGATCGCGAGCCCAGGCGTCGTTGGTGGGCAGATAAAATATATCGACAGCCCGGATCGCCGCGTCATCGTTATCGCCCCGGCGGCGGGCGGCGTCGCGAATCATCGCACGCACTTCGTCGATCTGCGTTTCATTTTCGTTGTTGACCATCAGGCGGACGGGCTCGAAGCGCGCGATGGCCGCGACCATATCCGCGTAGATCGGCGGAATAACGTCGAACTTGCCGGGCCAGGTGTCGAGATTGTGCGGCCATGCGAGGTAACAGGCGAGATGCGGCGCCCATTCGGGCGGCATCCGGTAGGCCGCGAGCAGGCGGCGATGCTCGGGTGAAATGGGATTCACGGTTACGATCGAAAGCGGCGCGTCAGGTCCGCGTAGGCGTCGATTCGGCGATCGCGCAGGAAGGGCCAGTTGCGGCGGACTTCCTCGATCTTGGCGAGGTCGCATTCGACGACCAGCGTCTCCTCGTCGGTGGTGCTGGCGCGCGCGATGACCTCGCCCGATGGATCGGCGACGAATGAAGCGCCCCAGAACTCGAGTTCACCCTCGACGCCGACGCGATTGACGGCCGCGACGAAGACGCCGTTGGCGATGGCGTGGCTGCGCTGGATCGTCTCCCAGGCGTTTTGCTGTTTGGGACGGACTTCTTCCGGCTCGCCATGCCACCATCCGATCGCGGTCGGATAGAACAGGATCTGCGCGCCAGCCATCGCGGTGAGCCTGGCCGCTTCGGGGAACCATTGATCCCAGCATACGAGCACGCCGACCAGGCCGTGCGAGGTGGGATGCGCGGCGAAATCGAGATCGCCGGGGGTGAAATAAAATTTTTCGTAATAGCGGGGATCGTCGGGGATATGCATCTTGCGGTAGTGGCCGACGATTTCCCCGGCCTCATCGATAACGGCGGCAGCGTTGTAATAGACGCCCGCCGCGCGACGCTCGAAGATCGACGCGACGATGATGATTTTCCGCGCCTTGGCCACGGCGCCGAGCGCTTCGGTGGTGGGTCCGGGAATCGGTTCGGCGAGATCGAAAAATTTCGGGTCCTCGGTCTGACACGGGTAGTGCGCGCCGAACAGCTCCTGAGTGCAGACGATTTGCGCGCCGCGCCGGGCGGCCTCCTCGATTTTGGCGATTGCCTTGTCGAGATTGAGGCGCGGCTCGGGCGCACAGCTCATCTGAATGAGTCCAATGGCGACCTTGTCGGCGCGCGCTTCCATGACAATTGTGATAGCAAACGGGGCGCGGCACGCGCCATCACCCCCATCCTCACCCGGCGCCCGACGATTGG
>CALAOW010000160.1 GCA_937889395.1 uncultured Pseudomonadota bacterium
ACAGGCGTCTCGCCAGCAGCAGGCGCGTCCGCAGCAGGCCGCTCATCAACAGGCGGCTCGCCAGCGGCCTGAACAGAACAAGCAAGCGAATGCGGGTCACGCGAGCGGGCACGAAGCAAAGAACTAATCGCGGGTGCGATACCGCCTGAACAGGCGTACCGCTTCCGATACTCAGATCGAATGGCCTCGCCGGTCCTTATGACGGCGAGGCCGCTTCGCGTTAACTACAAATCGATGATCGCCGCCGCCGGTCCACTCATCGCGGCGATTGACCGGAGCGGCCCCCTGTCACTTAGCGGCGGTGAGCTTGTCGACCTCGGCCAGTTCCTCGGCGGACAATTTCCAACTTCCCGCCTTCACATTCTGGGTGACCTGCTCGGGGCTGGTCGCGCCGGAAATTACGCTGGAAACCTCCGGCTGCGACGCGAGCCATCCCACGGCCAGCTCGAGCATCGTGTGCTCCCGGCCGCGCGCGAATTTCTCGAGCCGTTCGAGCGTCGCGAAGTTTTTGTCGGTGAGGGCCTGCTGCGCCATCCGTTGCACCAGAGAAAGCCGGGTGCCCTTTGGCGGCTCGGCGCCACGCCGGTATTTTCCGGTCAGAAATCCACTAGCCAGTGGAAAGTAGGGCAGGATACCCAATGCGAACTGGCGGCATGCGGGGACGAGCTCGCGCTCGATGCGGCGGTCGAGCAAGTTGTACTGGTTTTGTGCGGAGATGTACGAGGCAAGCCCGCGGCTGCGCGATATCCAGAGCGCATCGACGGTCTGCCACGCGGCGAAGTTACTACATCCGATATAGCGGACCTTGCCGGCGCGAACGAGATCGTTCAGCGCCTCGAGAGTTTCCTGTTGCGGCGTCTCCGCGTCCGGGGCGTGAATCTGATACAGATCGATATAGTCAGTGCCCAGCCGTTTAAGGCTCGCCTCGGCGGCCGCCATGATGTAGCGGCACGACGCGCCGCGCAGGTAGGGACCGTCGCCCATCGCCATGCCGAATTTGGTCGCGACGACGACCTCGCGACGGCGATCTCCGAGCGCCTTCCCGAGCAGCTCTTCGGAGCCGCCCCGATTGCCGTATATGTCGGCGGTGTCGAACAGCGTGATGCCGTCGTCGAGCGCCTGATGCACCACGGCGCGCGTCTGCTCCTCGTCGCATCGCATGCCAAAGTTGTTGCATCCCAGTCCGACGGCCGAAACCTTGAGTCCCGAGTTGCCAAGCTTGCGATATTCCACGATTGCTCCTTTCGGCGTGCGGCTTCAGCATCCCGCCGACAACGGCCGCCTGCGACTATTCGATTCCGTAGCGTCGGCGCTTGCGCCACAGCGTCGTGACGTTGATGCCGAGCGTGTCGGCGGCCTCTTCGAGCGTGGCGCTGGCGGCGAGCACGCGCGCGATGTGCTCGCGCTCGACTTCATCGAGGCTGGCAGCATTGGGGAGGCCGCTGAGCGCCTCGGTCGAATCGTGAAACAGCGAATCGGGCAGGTCATCGGGCGCGATCGTCTCGCCATGCATCAGGACTGTGCCGCGTTCGATCGCGTTGCGAAGTTCGCGCACATTTCCGGGCCATCGATAGCGCGTGAGCGCCGCGGTCGCTCCGGGTGAAAATGCCAGGCCGGGATGCGAATTGCGCACGGCGGCGACGTTCAGCAGCCATTGCGCGAGCGGCAGAATATCCTCGCGCCGTTCGCGCAACGGAGGCACGCGAAGGGCGATGACGTTGAGGCGGTAATAGAGATCCTCGCGAAAGTGATGCGCGGCGACTTCGGTCTCGAGGTCGCGATTGGACGCCGCGATTATTCGCGCATCGACGTGAATCGTGCGTTCGCCGCCGACGCGCTCGAAGTTCTGATCCTGCAGAAAGCGCAGAAACTTGGTCTGCAGGGTCGGCGTCAAGTCTGCTATCTCGTCGAGGAAAACAGTCCCGCCGTTGGCCGCCTCGAGCCGCCCGGGCTTGTCCTTGACCGCGCCGGTGAACGCGCCGCGGACGTGCCCGAACAACTCGCTCTCCAGAAGTTCTTCCGAGAGCGTGGTGCAATTGACGACGACGAACGGCTTGCTCTGGCGCCGGCTCCATCGATGGATCTGCCGGGCGATAATGTTCTTGCCGGTGCCGCTCTCGCCGGTGAGCAGTATAGTCGCGTCGCTGGCGGCGGCCTGGCGGGCAGTTTCGAGCAGGTGTTGCATCGCGGGGCTGCGCGAGTCGAGCAGCGGCTCCTCATCGATGGCGCTGCGCAGTGCGCGATTTTCCGCCTGAAGGACCCCGACCTGCAGCGCGCGATTGACGGTGTGCTGAATCTGCTCGAGCGAGAACGGCTTGGTGACATAGTCGTAGGCGCCGGACTTCATCGCCTCGACGGCATTTTCAACGGTCGCATAAGCAGTCATCAGAATCACCAGGCACTCGGGTGCGCGCCGCTTGATCTCGCGCAGCAGTTCCAGCCCGCTCATCTCGGCCATCCGGTAGTCGGTCAGAACCAGATCGAACTGCGTCTCGGCGAGCATAGCCACGGCCTGCGTGCCGTTCTCGGCCGCGCGAACCTCGTGGCCAAGCGACTCGAAAAACGAGACGAGACTTCGGCGGATATTGCGCTCGTCATCGACAATGAGCAGCTTGGCCATCAAATCTCCGGTGCGGCGGGAATTTCGACGATGAATCGGGAGCCGTGAGAGTTGGCGCTCTCGACGAAAATCCTGCCGCCATGGGCCTCGACTATTTCCTTGACGATCGACAGTCCCAGCCCGGCCGATCCCTTTTCGAGCCCGTCGGAACCGTACTGCACGAAACGCTCGAAAATATAGTCTTTCAGCTCGGGCGGAATTCCGGGCCCCGAGTCGGTGACTTCCAGCCGCGTGGCCTGCTTGGCGCCGAGCGTCGAGACTTTGATAGTTCCACCGGCCGGGGTGTAGCGCAGCGCGTTGCCAAGCAAGTTTGAAATCACCCACGAGAGCTTGACCGGGTCGCCGATAACCTCGGGCACCGATTCGATCTGCTCCTGGATCTCGACGTGCTTCTCGCGCGCCTGGATTGCGAAGCGCCTGCTCACGTCGGCCGCCAGTCGGGCAAGATCGAGACGCTTTTGCGCAACGGCGATCGCGGGAATCTCTCCGCGCGCGAGGTTGAGCAGGTTGTCGGTAAGCTGACGCATCCGCGAGCATTCTTCCAGGATCACCTGCAGCAGTTCGTTGCGTTTCGGATTTAAATCCTGCACGTCCCGGCTCAGCAGCTCCGCCGACAGCGCAAGCGAGGTCAGCGGGGTCCTGAGTTCGTGCGACAGGGTGGCGACCAGGTTGGTGCGGGCGCGATCCTGATCGCGGAGGTACGTCACGTCCTGCAGAATCAGCAGCGTGCCGAGCGACTTGCCGACCGTATGATGAAGCGGAACAGACTTCAGCACGTAGGAATGCTCGCGGCCGCGGACGTGAAGATCGATTTCAGTGCGCTGGCCGTCCGGCCCGGCCCTCTGCAGTGTGCGCAGCGCATCGCGAACGCGGAGGTAATGAGGATGGTTGCTGCTGAGATCGTCGAACGGGCTGCCGAGTGCGTCCTGAAGATCGACGCCGAGGATCAGCGACGCGATCTCATTTATGTGCGCAACGATTCCTTCCGTGTCGATTAGCACGACCCCGTCTTCGAGGCTCTCGATGATCGCTTCGGTCTTGCTCGTTTCGTAAACCAGCCGCTCGACGTTGAGCTTGTTGTACTGCTCGAGTCGCTCGGCCATCTGGTTGAATTCGCGCGCGACCGCTTCGAGCTCGGCCAGCGGCTGGGGGCCAAGCCGCATCTGCGACTTGCGCAGACTGATTCCGCGCAGCCGCTCGGCGAGTTCCGTCAGCGGCTTTGACAGCCGCCATCCCAGCCCCCACGAGACCGCGGCGCCCACCAGCAGCACCAGCGCAAGCCCGCCGGCGAATTCGTACGCGAGCCGCCGCCCCAACCGGACCGAGCGGCTGTCCGCGCGGAACATGGCGGCCTTGTTCATCGCGATCAGATCGTCGAGGCGGCCGTTCAATTCGGCGAATTCGCGATCGTGAAACGTGCCCGGCGGCGCGGCGGCGACGCCGGCGAACAGATGGTTGCCGCGCCGGGCGATATCGGCGGCGAGTTCAGGCTCGCCAACTTCAGTAAAGTCGTGATTCTCGACATCGATCCACTGCAGGAAATTTTGCCGCGCCGAGGGCAGGACGTCCTTGGCGCGGCCGTCGTGCTCGGCGATCTGAAGCGTCGTAAGCGCGGCGTGCATGTTCTGTGCGGCCTCGACGCTCACGTAGTTGCGATAGAGGGTCTCGCGGATTGCGCCGCCAAGCGAGTACACCCGCGGCAGCGTGTAGAGTCCCAGCACAATCACCAACGCCAGCAGCAGCAAAGTACCGTTGCGAATTTGGCGTTGCAGCGACGGCGCGCTCATCGCGATTCCTCCCGTTCTTCCGTCGCGACGATTTCCACGTCCAGGTCGCGTGCGTCCGCAACCAGCCGCGCCGGCACGTCGCCCTTGAGCCACCGGCGCCATCGCGGCTGATGGGTCCGGCCGACGATTAGCTTCGTCACGCCCTTGTCGTGCGCGAAGTCGATCAACGCCTTGACCACGTCGTCGGACTTGAGCCACACGGTTTCTGCGCCGAGGTCGCTGGCCACATTGATGTTGTTGAGCAGCGCGACGAAATCCCTGGTGCCGATATTTTTCACCGACTCGGCGGGCGTCTCGATGTGCACGGCGAACCATTCGGCGTTGAGCTGCCCGGCAATGCGCGAAGCCTTGCGCAGCAGCTGTCCGATGTCGGCGGCGTTGGACGAGATTCCGACCATGATGCGATCGATCACGTTCGTGTGGCGGCCACCTTCGCGCTTGAGCGACTCGCGGTCGAGGCGCTGGCGGTCCAGACTGCGCGCGACCTCGCGCAGCGCCAGTTCACGTAGCGAGGCAAGATTGCTCGGCTTGAAAAAATTCTTGAGCGCGTGCTCGATCTGCTCTTGCGGGTAAATCTTCCCCTCGCGCAGTCGTTCGCGCAGCGCTTCCATGGGCATATCGATGTCAACGATTTGATCGGCGCGCGCGAGGAACGAATCGGGCACCGTCTCGCGCACGTCGATACCGGTGAGGCGCCTCATCACCGCGTTCAGACTTTCGACGTGCTGGATGTTCATGGCGGTAGTCACGTTGATGCCGGTGCTGACGATCTGCTCGACGTCCTGGTAGCGCTTTTCGTGGCTGGAGCCGGGGACGTTGGTATGCGCGAGCTCATCGACGATTACAACCTCGGGCTTGCGCGCGATGATCGCATCGACGTCCATCTCTTCCAGCGTAACTTCGCGGTACGAAATCTTGCGGCGCGCAACGATCTCGAGGTTGCCAATCCGCTCTTCCGTCTCGCGGCGGTGATGCGTTTCAATGAAGCCAAGCACGACATCCACTCCCCGATCGCGGAGTTGATGCGCCTCCTCGAGCATCCTGTATGTCTTGCCTACGCCCGCGGCGGCGCCGATATAGACTTTGAGCTGTGCCCGTTGAGTTTGGGGCACAAGATCGAGAAAAGCTTCGGGCTCAGGCCGTTTTTCATCGTCCATTCAAGTCCCGGGAGTTGTTCCGCCATGACTTCCCGCGCCGCGATCGAGCGCCAGGTTCAGCAACAGGACGTTTACACCCGGCTCGCCGAAGATTCCCGCCGATCGCGGCCGCGTATTCTCGGCAATCAACTGCCGCACCTGATCTTCGCTTATGCCGCGCGCGTGGGCAACCCGTGCCACCTGCAGGCCGGCAGCGGCGGGACTTATCTCGGGATCGAGGCCGCTGCCTGAAGCCGTCACCAGGTCCACCGGAACCTGGCGCGCATTGGTCCCCGGATTGCTCTCGACGAAGTTCTTCAGCCGCGCCTTGACCGCGTCGATAAGCCTCTTGTTGGTAGGCCCGAGATTCGAGCCGCTCGAGTTGGCGGCGTCGTAGCCCTTGTCACCCGCGGCGGAAGGCCGGCTCTGAAAATAGCGGGGCGACGAAAACTTCTGCCCGATGAGGCTCGATCCGACGACCTTGTTGCCCGCAACGACCAGGCTGCCGCCTGCCTGGCTCGGGAAAATCGTCTGCGCAATGCCCCATACTGCCAGCGGATAGACGATGCCGGTGAGCACGCTGAGCAGCGCAGTCGCAACGAGTGCCGTTATGAAGTTTCGCACGGATTTGACCTCAGGCGAGATGGAGCGCCGTGATTATGATGTCGATGGCCTTGATAAAGATGAACGGAATAATCACGCCGCCGACGCCGTAGATAAAAAGATTGCGGGTTAGAATCGCGGCCGCGCCGACCGGACGGTAGCGCACGCCGCGCAGCGCCAGCGGAATCAGCGCGATTATGATCAGCGCGTTGAAAATTACCGCCGACAGAATCGCGCTCTGCGGCGTCGCCAGATGCATCACGTTGAGCCGCTGCAGCTCCGGATATTCCACGATGAACAGCGCCGGGATAATCGCGAAGTACTTGGCGACGTCGTTGGCGATCGAAAACGTCGTCAAGGCGCCGCGCGTCATCAGCAGTTGCTTGCCGATCTCGACGACTTCCATCACCTTGGTCGGATTCGAGTCGAGGTCGATCATGTTGCCGGCCTCGCGCGCGGCCTGGGTGCCCGCGTTCATCGCGATCCCGACGTCGGCCTGCGCGAGTGCGGGTGCGTCGTTGGTGCCGTCGCCGATCATGGCCACCAATTTGCCCTGGTTCTGCTCCTCGCGAATCAGGCGCAGCTTGGTTTCGGGAGTGGCCTCGGCCAGGAAGTCGTCCACCCCCGATTCCTTGGCTATCGCCGCGGCCGTCAGCGGGTTGTCGCCGGTAATCATGACGGTGCGCAAACCCATCGCACGCAGCCGCTCGAAGCGCTCGCGGATTCCTTCCTTGACCATGTCTTTGAGATAAATCACGCCAAGCGCCTTCGACGCGTCCGCGACGACCAATGGAGTCCCACCGCTGCGCGCGATGCGCTCGACGATTGCCTTCAAGTCCGTCGGCGGCGTGCCGCCATTATCCTCGACGAAATGTACGATCTGGTCGGCGGCGCCTTTGCGGATTCGACGCCCGCCGATGTCGACGCCGCTCATCCTGGTCTGCGCGGAAAACGGTATGAAGGTCGCGCCGACCTCGCCGAGTTCGCGGCCGCGCAAGTTGTATTCGCGCTTGGCCAGCACGACGATTGAGCGTCCTTCGGGGGTCTCGTCGGCCAGCGACGCGAGTTGCGCGGCCTCGGCGAGGTCGCGCTTTTCCACGCCCTGCACCGGGATGAACTCCGCCGCCATCCTGTTTCCGAGCGTGATAGTTCCGGTCTTGTCGAGCAGCAGGGTATCGACGTCGCCGGCCGCTTCAACCGCGCGGCCCGACATCGCCAGCACGTTGTGCTGCACCAGGCGATCCATCCCGGCGATTCCGATCGCCGAAAGCAATCCGCCGATGGTCGTCGGAATCAGGCATACCAGCAGCGCCACCAGCACCGGCAGCGCCAGCCGCGTGCCGCCATACAGCCCGAACGGGTAGAGCGTAACGACCACCAGCAGGAAAACTATCGTCAGGCCGGACAGCAGAATGCTCAGTGCGATTTCGTTGGGCGTTTTCTGACGCTGCGCGCCCTCGACCAGCGCGATCATGCGGTCCAGGAAGGTCTCGCCCGGATTGGCGGTGATCTTCACCTTGATCCAGTCGGAAATCACCGTGGTCCCGCCCGTGACGCCGCTGCGATCGCCGCCGCTTTCGCGAATCACAGGTGCGGATTCGCCGGTGATGGCGGCCTCGTTGACCGCGGCGATGCCCTCGATGACTTCGCCATCGCCTGGAATGACGTCGCCGGCAGCGACCATTACGATGTCGCCGCGCCGGAGCTGCGCGGCCGGCACGAGTTTCGTCTGGCCGCCTTCGATGACCAATTTGGCCTGCGTTTCGGTGCGAGTCTTGCGCAGGTTATCGGCCTGCGCCTTGCCGCGGCCTTCCGCCATTGCCTCGGCGAAATTTGCGAACAGCACGGTGAACCACAGCCACAGCGCGATTTGAAATTCGAACCCGGCCAGTGCCATCCGATGAGCCAGCAGGTCGCTAAAAAGCGTGAACATCACCAGCACGCTGGTGACCTCGACGACGAACATCACTGGATTCCTGACCATCAGGCGCGGGTCGAGCTTGACGAACGAGTCGATCGCCGCGCGCGAGACGATTTCGCGATTCCAAAGTGCGGGAGCCTTACGATCACTCATGCTTGAAACACCAGGCCTAGAAGAGTTTCCCGGACATCATCAGCAGTTGCTCGACGATCGGTCCGAGCGCGACGGCGCAGAAGAATGTCAACGCGCCGACGATCACGATTACGCCAATCAACAGGAACACGAACGGAATGCCGTCGGTCGGGAAAGTCCCGGCGCTGGCGGCGGTGCTTTTCTTGGCCGCGACCGAGCCCGCGATCGCAAGCGCCGGAATCGCCATCATGAACCTGCCGAGCAGCATCACGATCGCGATTGACACGTTGTAGAAGGGCACGTTCGCGTTGATCCCGCCGAACGCGGAACCGTTGTTCGCGCCCGCTTGCGTGTATGCGTACAGGATTTGCGAGAAGCCGTGAGGCCCCGGATTGGAAATGCCCGACAGGCCCGCGGGCAAGACGGTCGCAAGCGCAGTCGGTATCAGAATGACCGCGGGAAAGATGAGCACGTAGAGCATCGCGAGCTTCATTTCCCGCGCTTCGATTTTCTTGCCCAGGTACTCGGGCGTTCGCCCCACCATCAGACCCGCGATGAACACCGCCAGCACGGCCATCACGATGATTCCGTAAAGGCCCGAACCGACCCCGCCGAAGATCACCTCACCGAGCTGCATGTTGACCATCGGCACCAGCCCGCCGAGCGGCGTAAAGCTGTCGTGCATCGAGTTGACGGCGCCGCACGAGGCGTCGGTGGTCACGGTCGCAAACATCGCGGACTCGACGATTCCGAAGCGGACTTCCTTGCCCTCCATGTTGCCGCCGCTTTGCGCCGCGGAGGCATGTTGATCGATTCCAATTGCGCTGAATTGCGGATTGCCGTGTTGCTCGGCCCAGATGGCTGTAGCCGCGCCGCCGAGAAACAGAATCGACATGACCGCGAACAGTGCCCATCCCTGGCGTCGGTCACCGACCATCTTGCCGAAGGTGTGGGTCAGGCCCGCGCCGATCGAGAAGATCGCGAGCATCTCGATGAGGTTCGTCAGCGGCGTCGGATTCTCGTACGGATGCGCCGAGTTGGCGTTCATGAAGCCGCCGCCGTTGGTGCCGAGTTCCTTGATTATTTCCTGGGACGCCACCGGTCCTTCGGCGATCGTTTGCGTGGCGCCCTCGAGCGTTGTCGCATTTACGTACGGACTGAAGTTGTCCGGCACACCCTGCCAAACGAGGAACAGTGCAAAGATGGAAGAAATGGGAATCAGCACCCACAACGTCGCGCGGGTGAGATCGACCCAGAAGTTACCGATCGTCTTTGCGCTGCGGCGCGCGAATCCGCGAATCACCGCCGCCGCCATCGCCATTCCAGCCGCCGCCGAGAGAAAGTTGTGCGACGTCAGCCCGACCATCTGCGTCAGGTAACTCAGCGTCTGCTCGCCCGAGTATGCTTGCCAGTTGGTATTGGTCGTGAAGCTTGCGGCGGTGTTGAAGGCAAGTCCCGGCGGCACCCCGGCGAGTCCATTCGGATTCAGCGGCAGGTAGTACTGGAGCCGCTGCAGCGCGTACAGGAAGATCATTGAGATCAGGCTGAACGCGAGCATCGACACCGCGTATCCCGCCCAGCCCATCTCGACGGCGGGGTTTATCCCGCAGATCCTGTAAATCAATCTCTCGATTGGCGAGAGCACCCGGTCCAAAAAGGTGCGCTCATTCGAGAACACTCGCGCCATATACAGGCCCAACGGCACGCTGACTACGGCGACGATCAAGAAAAAAGCAACGAGCTGAATTACCGAATTGGATAGCATGTAGGTATGTACCGGCTAGTGCGGTTCAGAATCGTTCGGGACGCAGCAATGCATAAATCAAGTAAGCACCCAGCAATACGGCGCATGCCCCGCCGAGAATCGTTTCAACCGGGCTCATAGATTGTCGCACCCCCGAACGTAGGCGATTGCGATCGCAAAAAAGGCGATGCCGCCAAGAATTGAAATCAAATCCCACATAATGGTTTTTCCACTTAGTAAAGTTCAGTGCGCTTTGTTAGTGCGGACGGAGTTCGGAGCGACGAGAATGTTCCCGGGGTAACCAGGGAGCGCGGCCCTCCGATTCGTTCACGTGCAGGCACGCCAGCATACAAGATTATCAGCACCACGCGTGCCAATGCGGAAACTCAGATTCGGCAAGGCTTTTTGCAGCCTTCAATCGCATGACATCTCAAAATGCATCGTGCTCTTCAATGCAAACTTCATCGAAATCGCCGAGCCGCAACGATACATCACCTACTATTTTATCATCGGCTCGTTTCCTGCTGTCCCGGATGACTGCCCGCTCTTTGGGACGTGAACAGAATACAGGCGAACATGAAAATCGCGATGATTAAAGAAGAACTGATACGGCTGAGATTGAAACCGCCATCCGCATGCGGCTTGGTCAGGAGATCGCCGAGCGTCGCGCCGAGCGGCCGGGTCAGGATAAACGCCATCCAAAACAACAATGTGTGCGACGCCTTGGTATAGAAGTATGCGCCTGCGACCAGCACCAGCGCGCCGGCAAAAACCAGCGCCCCTCCTCCGAATCCGAGCCCGGAATCATCGGCTAGAAAGTCGCCAAGGGCGGTACCCAGCGTGTTAGAGAATAGAATCGTCGCCCAGTAGAACATTTCGACTTTTGCCGACGTGATGCTGTTGACGGAGACGGAGCCCATGGTGAACCGCCATATTCCAAGAACAAGCATCAACATGGTGAAGAGGGTCAGCGACCCTCCGATGTAACCGATCCCGAGAGAACGATCCGCATAGTCCGCCATCGTCGTGCCCACGGTGGTAGTTGCGACGATAACGGCCCAATACAGAAATGGATGGAAGGATTTCGCGGTGACCTGAGCTGCGACAGTGACAATGAAGAAGGTGAAGAAAATGGCGGTGCCGATCGCGTACCCCAGATGCATCGTCATCGACACCGCATCGGCGGCTGTTTCACCCATAGTCGTTGCGGCGATCTTGATGACCCAGAAAGCCAGGGTAACTTCCGGCACCTTATTCAAACTGATCTCGGGAACCCTACTCATGCTATCGTCTCTCCGCGCAACGGCTGTCGGTCAGGCCCCGCGAGCCGCGCGATGCGCAAGCGTTTCTATTTTGTTTCTCAGGTGATTACCACTCGACCGCCCCCCGCGCGATTGTTCCTCTTGCCTCGAGGGAAGAAGAGATTGTCGATTATCGTTGGAGAGAACACCACTATGACACGACAAAAGAGAGAAATTCCGCCCGTTCATCCCGGCGAGATCCTGAGCGAGGAGTTCCTGAAGCCGCTGGGTCTCAGCATGAATCAGCTTGCATTGGCGCTGCGCGTGCCCGGCAATCGGATCAACGCGATCGTCGCGGGCCAGCGCGCAATCACCGCCGACACCGCGCTAAGGCTTGGCCGATACTTCGGAACCTCGCCGCAGTTCTGGATCAATTTGCAGGCGCGCTACGATTTGGAGAGCACAATGGACAAGCTGGCGGCGCGAATTGATCGCGAGGTCCGCCCTCGTGAACGAGCAGCCTGAAAGAGCAGCCGCCGCGGCGCGCCGTCAGAGATTTATCTGCTGGTTTTTGTGCCGTTTGACATACCAGCACGGACTGTAACCCAGGTGCGGGAATATCGAGTTAACACAGGTCTGCGTCTCAGGCTCGCCCGGTTCGAATTCGGTCTTGCCGTTTTTCTGAGGCACCGCGTAATACTTATTGATCTGCACGGTTCCGAAAGGCTCGCGGCTCGCGGGGATTCTATACTTAACTGAAATATATTCGCCGAAGTATAGGATACATACTAACACTACTACGACAGTGGCTATTCGTCTGAGTAATGGAGCGGCGTTCTGCATCGTCGTTGCGCCGGAAAGAAAACGGCCGGCACTCTGCAATGCCGGCCGTCGGAATTCTTCGCTTCGCTCAGAATGACAACGCGGCTAGCCGACCTGGCTGCCGACCACCGACACAAAGCTGACGCATCGGCCCGGCGCGCCGCCTAAATTGTGCGTCAGTCCGACTTTCGGATTCTTGATCTGACGCGGCCCCGCCTCACCGCGCATCTGCAGCCACATCTCGTACATCATGCGCAGGCCCGACGCGCCGATCGGATGACCGAACGACTTGAGACCGCCGTCCGGATTGACCGGCAGCTTGCCTTCGAGGTCGAAGAACCCGTCCAGCACGTCCTGCCATGCCGTCCCGCGCGGACTGAAGCCGAAATCCTCGTAGAGCACGAGTTCGGTGGGCGTGAAGCAATCGTGGACCTCGGCCATGCTGATTTGTTCGCGAGGATTGGTGATGCCCGCCTGCGCGTACGCGTCTTTGGCGCTGGCGACGACCTCGCTGAAGGTCGTGAAATCGTAGTCCTGCGACAGCGGTCCTTCCGCCGGCCCCGCGATGAACGACAACGCCTTTATGTAGATGGGATTCTTGCAGTACTTGTGCGCGTCTTCGGCGCGAACGACGATCGCGGCCGCTGAGCCGTCCGATACGCCAGAGCAATCCATGATTCCGAGCGGGTCGGCAATCTTGGGCGAGTTCTTGATTGTCTCGAGCGACACTTCTTTCTGGAACTGCGCCTTGGGATTTTTCGCGCCGTTCTTGTGATTCTTCCACGCGATGCGCGTCAGTACGTCCTTGCCTTTGTCGGGGTCGAGTCCGTACTTTTTGAAATACGCGGGCGCCAGCAGCGAGAACGACGCGGGCGCCGTCATGCTGCCCTCGGTGCCGTCGTTGGGCGGATTGTTGATCACCAATCCCGAGTAGCCCGAGTCCTTGAGCTTCTCGACGCCGATCGCCATCGCGATGTCGAACGCGCCCGATGCGACCGCGTAGCACGCCTGCCGCAGCGCCTCCGATCCCGTCGCGCACATGTTCTCGACGCGAGTGACGGGCTTGTACTGAATCTTGAGCGGCTCGGAGAGCGTCAGGCCCGAGATTCCCGACGCCATGGTGCCGAGCCAGTACGCGTCAACGTCGTTGGGCTCGACGCCCGCCGATTCATAGGCCTGGTACGCGGCATCCACCAGCAGGTCGTCCGTCCCCTTGTCCCAAAGCTCGCCGAACTTGGTGCATCCCATCCCGATGATCGCGACGCGGTCCTTGATTCCTCTGCTTGCCATTGATGTTCTCCTCGGCCTTAACGCCTGGGGCGCGCTTTCCAGAAATAGTTGTTAACGCCGGCGGCGGTAAAGAGCCGGCGAAACGTCATTTCCACTTCGTCGCCAATCGCGACCTTGTCGGGCTCGCAGTCGGTCATCTCGCACAGGAAGCGGCCGCCGCCGGCGAAGTCTGCCACGACGTTAACAGTCGGCGGATTGAGGGAATAGGCGAGGCGATCGATAGCGTAGGTGGCGATCTTCGCGGTGCGGTCGGCGAATCCATAAGGCTCCATCTTGCCGCGCTGATGGCATTTCACGCAGACCAGTTGCGGCGGAAGCTGCGGAGTCCCGCAGTTGGTGCATCGCGAACCGACGAAGCCGAACTTCCACTTCTCCGAGCGCATCATCGGCGGTCCCGCGGGACGGTCGGGATCCGGGCGGCGCGGCGGCTCGGTGGGCAGAATTTCGCGCCACTTGAGATAGTTGGCGTAAGACACGTCGCCCTTGGACTCGATCATGCGGCCCACGGAACGCACCGGCTTGAAGCCGGCGTTGGCCGGCGTGACGCGGAGCAAAATAGCGTCGGCGCCGTCGGCCACCGTCGCGACGAGTATCCTGTCTCCCGGCTTGGCGGCCGGCAGCGCGGCCGCGAGCATCAGGCCCGCGTGTGCGGCGCCGGTTTGTCCGACCGTCAAGGCAAATGAATCGGATAATTTGGCGGGATCGATCTTGAGCGCGCGCGCGATCTCGTCGGCCGCGCGGGCGTTGGGCGCGTCGAGGATTACCTTCGACAGATCGCCCGGCGCGACTTTCGCCTTCTCCAGCACGTTCTTGATCACCGTACCGAGCAGCGGAGAATGCGCCTGCGTCAGCGTGAAGCGCTCTTCCCACGAATGCGAGAAACGCTCGCCCTGCGCGCGCCAGCTGTCCAGGAATTCGCGCGTCAGCGAGGCGCTCGCCTCGATTTCGGCGATCACGCCCCCCGCACCGAGCACGAAGGCGACCGCGCCGTCGCCGGTCGTCTGCTCGGCCTTGCCCTCGGGCGCTGCCAGTCGGCAATCACCGATGGCGACGAGCGCGCGCTTGGCGCCGCCGCCGATCGCATCGGCGCCTTGCAGCAGGGCAGACAATCCGGCGCGGACCGAGCCTGTCATATCCGATGCGCGAATTTCCGCCGGCAGCATCGTGGCTGCGCCGATCACCGCGGCACTGAGTTTTTCGGCGTAGGGCGGCGTCGTGGTTGCGAAGATGAGCGCCTGCACGTCGCCGGGCGGCGCGGCTTTCAGCGCGTCGCGAACCGCCTCGACCGCCATCGAGACGCTGTCTTCGTCGAAGCTCGCGATTGCGCGCTCACCCTTGCCGGCGGGCGTGCCGAGGACGGCCGCGATCGCGGAGCGCTTGAGTCGCCGATAGGGAACGTATGAACCGTAGGAAACAATTCCAGCCATGACGGGCATTAAAGGCCGAGTCGGGCCACGCGGTCAACCGAAAGCGGCGGCGCATTCACGTTAGAGAGAGCTGTCGAGATGCCGGGGTGTCTTTAACGCGTTCGTAACAATAGCTGCAATCTTGGGCGACGTGATCGCGCTGCACGCAGTCGCTCGGCTGCTTTGCGTTGGTGAACCGAGTCGAGCGGCGGATGCTTTGCAAATGGCGGAGGTTTCGCGACTCGCTGCTAACTTTTTGCGAATCGCAAAGAGTAAAGGCTGTGTCTGTCGAAAATAATCCAATGAAATGACCGCTTGGGTCATTGGCATCGGCCTTGCTCTACCTGCTGGCAAGGAACTTTGACGGGAGGTGGGAAAAATGGCTGCTACCACGATTAATCAGAGACTCGCAGGCTTTCAGCAGGTAAGGGAGCAGACCGAGACTGTCGCTGCCGATCGTATCGCGCAAAACAGTTTGCTCAGCGAATTGCCCGGTGTGACGTTCGCATTCCTGACGCTGGCGTACATCGTTCTCTCGTTGGTGGGCCTCTAAATCGATGCATCGCGCATACCACGCACGGGAAGGATCCGGTCGAGCGAATCGACTTCGATCGGCTTCCCGAAGCGTTTTCGAGTTACTTCCTCGAATGATGCGCGCGTCGCGGCACGAACGCATGAGCGATTCGCACGTGCGGCTCGGCGAGGCAAAGGACAATCGACCTGAAATCGCGCGCTGGTGGATCGATCGCGAGATCCGCGCGCGCGAAAGTGAGTTAGGAACATGATCACGCTGATGGAAGCAGTATCTTTGCTGGCGGGAGTGGCTATTGCGATTGCGATAATCGCGGGCCCCGCCAAGCCTTACTATAAGAAACCAAGGTCCGATCGGTAACCCCGGTCGGCCATACCTGCATCCGGCGGTGACGCCGCAAGCGACTTCCCCCATCTGCGCGGCGGAGTGCGAATTGTTTTCGTGGGTTCGCCCCGCACTCGTTTTTGCTCGCGCCGCATTCTAGACTCGTACCTGGGCAGGGAAGGTACGAGATGAAGCGAATTACGCTCAACCTGATTGCGTTCCTGATTGCGTTCGCGTGCGCGATTGCGGCGCCGCATCTCGCGTGCGCGCAGGCGACTTGTCCTCACACCCTCGCCGTCGAACAGAAAACGTCGGCGCCGGGTCCGGACTGGACCGTTTCCTATTCCGGCTACAGTACCGCGATTGCGGGCGTCACTGTTTTCGAGGGTCCACCCGCCGAGCAAGCATCGCTCGTGCCCGACCTCGAGCAAACGACCGATGACGCCGCCTTCCAAACCTGGAGATTGGCCAAAAGTGACCGCGGTTACTGGCTGCAGTGCGAGTATGCGAACACCACGGCGCAGATCTCCCAGCGCTTGCCGGTGAATGTCTCGCGCTGCGATGTAACCTACGAGCGCAACATTCGCTTCGGCGGCGAGGGCCGCCGTGTAATCAGGAGCGTGAACTGCAAATAGCCAATCGCCGATTGACTGGCGATCTTATTACTCTCTCGATAGTATATCGCGATGCATGCGTTAATGCCGCGCATGGTCCATTGAGTAGTCTTTACTATAGGTTCCCTCCGGCTACTGCCTAATCCTTGCTTCTCGAGCGCGGTCTTTCCCGCGGATTTTTTTCATCCGCCGAATTTGCGCGATCGGTGACCAGCGCCGCCATCGCGGCGAAGCGCTCCTGCCCGACTGCGATGAACAGTCCCTCGGCTTCTGCCGTCAGCAGACCGTTCGCTGACAACGTTCCGTGGGTGAATATCTTGCGCCCCTCGACGCGATCGACGTACGCCTCGAAGGTAAGCTCGGTCAGCAACGGCGTCGGCCGCCGGTAACGAATCGTAAGCGTCCCCGTCATGCCGGGATTACCCGTCAGCGACTGCGCCATTCCGAGCACTTCGTCAAACGCGGCGGCGAGAAATCCTCCGTGGACGTGCCCCGGTGGACCTTCGTATGCGACGCCGAACGTCCCGCGGCCCTCGACCTTGTCGCCGAGCACGGCCAGCCGAATCGGCGGCGCGAGCGGATTTGCGATTCCAATCAGCGGGCTGTGATCGAAGAACGCACGCGGGTCGCCGGCGTTGGCGCTCTCGGCAAACCCCTCGTAGCTGCGCGAGATCGGATATTTTGACAACCGCCGGGCGTAGCGCTCCAACGCGTCGGCGGCGGCTGACAAGTCTTCCTCAGGCGCGGCGACCTGCACCAAATGGTCGATCACCCGCCGCATCGCGTTGGCCAATCGATGCGCCTGGGCGCGGCGTCCGGTCGCCGGCGCCTGGCTGATCGCCCACGCTGCTTCGAAATTCACATTTTGATCGCTCATCTTCCTCGGCCGGCGTTGATCGGAAACTGCTGCAAACTTTTCCCGATGGTAGCTGTCGCTTCGCGGTCAATCTACGGCGCAGTCGCCAAAAGCCGCGGCACTCGATATGCATTCGAGTGTAGTAGAATAGTTGGTCGATGCGGACCCGTACTCTTATATTATGCGCGCTCACCTGCGGACTGGCTTCGATTGGGATTCGATCCGCTCGCGCGCAGACAACGCTCGAGGTCCCCGGAGCCGCGCAGCAGAATCAGCCGTATGTTCCACCGCGTCCGGCGCCGCCGCCGACCACGTGGACACCCTCCGGGGCCGATAACGGTGACACGATTCAACTGCTGCCGCAGGAATTGTGGAGGCCTGCGCCCGCGCCGCTCCAACCCGTCCCATCTCCCCCGCCTGCTCCGGTGAAGGTCGCGCCGATGACGGCGCAAGCGCTTCCTGCTCTGCCGGCGGTGTTTCGCGGATGCTGGGATGGACGGGTGAACCAACTCGATTGGATCAGGCGCGAACCAGGCGCGCACAAAATCGGTTTCTGGACTCCGAAGACCTACCGGCTGTGCTACAAACGCGTCGGCGACCAGCCGTTCACGCTCACGTTTACCGAGACCGGCGTCGCGCCGAGCGAGAAGATTATCAATCCGCATGGCAGCGTGGTGCCGATCACGACCGACGGTCGCGCCTACGCCGCGATGCGCTCGCGCTTGTATTTCGACGAATACAAAACTCGCGCCGACCGCTGGTCACCGACGGCAACGTTCGCGGTTGACGAAACCACCAACCTCGACTGCCGCATCGGCGGCGACGACATGATGGTCAACGCCGATGTGTACGGCACGCGCGACGGCGAGCCCTGGTTCCGCGCGCATTGGCGCGCGGACTTTCACCGCTTCGAGAATTAGCCCCGCGCGCCGGCGCTTGCCTATCAGCCCCGCGTAACTTAAGTATCTCGCTGAACTCTGGATCGTCGCCGGACACTGTCGATCACCCGCGCTCCGAGGAGATTTTGCATGGCAAGCACCCTCGATCCCCAGATGAAAATCATACTCGACGCGTTCAACGCGGCCGGCCCGATGTTCCTGCGCGCGGAAACTGCCGAGCAGGCGCGGGCCAAGCTGCGCGCGCTGATCGAGGCGAATCTGACCCCGCCGCCTGCCATCTATCGCGTCGAGGATCGCCACATTCCGGGCGCCGACGGTCAAATCGCGGCGCGGGTTTACACCCCCGAGGGCAGTCCGCCGATGGGCGTGCTGGTCTATTTCCACGGCGGCGGCTGGATGCTTGGCGATCTCGAGAGTCACGACTACCTCTGCCGCGCGCTCGCCAACGGTGCGGGATGCGTGGTCGTGTCGATCGATTACCGGCTCGCGCCCGAGCACGTTTTTCCGGCTGGAGCCGAGGATTGCTACGCGGCCACGAAGTGGGTAGCCGAAAACGCGGCCGCTCTTGGCGCGGACGCGTCGCGCCTCGCGGTCGGCGGCGACAGCGCAGGCGGAAATCTGGCCGCGGTGGTCTCGATGATGGCGCGCGATCGCGGCGGCCCCGCGATCAGCTTCCAGTTGCTATTTTATCCCGTCACCGATTGCGCGCTCGACACGCCGTCGCAGAAGGAATTCGCCGCCGACGGCTACGCGCTGTCGCGCGCCGACATGGAATGGTTCTGGAAAAATTATCTCGACCCCAGCGCGGAAAAAAACAATCCCTACGCCTGCCCGCTGCGTGCGAAAAACTTGAAGGGCCTGCCGACCGCGCTCATCCTGACTGCCAGCCACGATCCACTGCGCGACGAAGGCGAGCGATTCGCCGAGCGCCTCATCGCCGCCGGCGTCAAAGTCACCTGTACGCGCTACGAAGGCGTGACCCACGCCTTCGTCAGCTTGGCCGACGCGCTCGACAAAGGCAAAGAGGGCCAGCGGCAAGCGTCTGACGCCTTGAGGGCGGCCTTCGCCCGCTAGCCGCCGCGCTCGCCTGGGTCAGTCCTTTGGTGGCTCCATCAGTCCGGGCCAGTCTGAGCAGGGGCGCTTTGCGAGCGCCGCATTCGCTCGCAAACCCTTCGTGCGATGGCTCTGCCTTCTCTCACCGCGTAGTTAGTTCCGCGGTCCTCGGGGTAGATTTGCGCCATCGTTGCGATATAAAAACCCTCCAGCGCCGTTTCCGCAGAGGGAATCAGATCGCGGTAGCCACGCAGCACTATCGGCTGCGCGAAGCGGGCGCGCCAGACGTGAGAAGCAAGTATCCAACTGCGTGCAAAATCCGGAAACATGCGTTGAAGGTGAGGAAGAGAATAGTCAAGCATTTGCGCGTCGCTCATGGCATACAGCGGGTCGCTCTCAGCCAGATACTTTGACAGATAGACTATGTGCCTGCCGCCGTAGGTTTCGGTCGGTTCGAAATTGGTGTGTTCGATTACGGCCACGAACGGAAAGCCGGGATCGTTGACGTTCAACCAATAGGTTTTGGACAGACTCCGATCGAGATCGAGGACCACGCAGACATTGGCCAGGTACTGGATTTTGCATAACCGATCCACATAGTCAGCTGGAACGTGAGGCCGCAGGAGATCGGCAATGATTGGCAGCGCGGGCGTCGCAATCACGGCGTCGGCTTCAATTACTTCCCTCGCGGTTTTCACACCCGTGACGCGATTGCCGTCGACGAGCAAAGCACTGGCGGCAGCCCCGGTTCGAATCTCCCCACCTCGGGCGGTGATTTCCGCGGCCAGCCGCTGGGCCAGCGCCGCGAAGCCGCCCCGATAGTAAGCCAGCACCTCGTTGCCCCGGCGGTTTCGGCTTCCGCCTCTAAGCTTGAGCTTGTTCCAGAACCACACTGCGGAGATATCGGGCGCGTGGGATCCGAACTTACCGCGCAAAAGCGGCTCCCAAACGATCTTGTAGACGGCCTCGCCACCGAGCTGTGAGAGCCATTGCTCGGCGGTAAGCGACTCCAGCTGTTTCCAGTCCTTCACCGCCCGCGCGCGCAACACCAGCGCCGCCAGCCGGATCCGATCGGCATATCTCAGTGGCTTAAATCTCAGTACATCGAGCGGCGTGCTTAGGTTGAAGAGGTTCTTGGCAAAGTACATCCCGGTCCGCGTCGGCCGGTAAATGATATTGTGCTCGCCGCCCAATTCCCCGACTAGCTGCATAATGTGGGAATCGGTGGCAAACCAGTGATGATAGAACCGCTCCAGCTGCTCCCCGTTGACCTCGAAACTGCCGGCCAGTCCTCCCACCTCAGCGTCCCCCTCGAGCACGGTCACGCTCATTCCCAGGCTGGTGAGCTGGTACGCCGCGGCAAGGCCGGTGAATCCAGCGCCGATGACGACGATATGTGGATCGGCACCGCTGCCGCGGCGCCTGATCTGTATTGCGCTTTCAGCCACTGACTTGTCGAGGATATATATCGAAACCGCTCAAATAAACTGTGAGGAGAACTGAGATCAGTCACTCGGCGGCGCGATCAGTCCCGCCATGAATTGCGGATAGCGCCAGTCGAAGATGCCGGGCAGATGCCCGGCGTAATCGCTCCGGCTCCAATTCAGCGCCTCATACGACCACGCACCACGCGCGTTCATCGCGACGCTCACCGCCAGCAGGAAAATCGCTGCCGCAATCTCCATCCGGTGACGCGCCGCATCCTGCGCGTGGCGCATCGCATCCAGCCCGAGGATCGCGAGCAGCACGAACCACGGGATTGCATCGGTGAAGTATCGCGGCCCGTAGCAGAATCCCGGCGACCAGTAGAAGTTGGATATGACGATCTCGAGCCCGGCGATCTGTGCCAATGCGAGAACTGCAAGCTGCCTGTGCGCCAGATGCTTGCGATAGCGCACTACCAGGTACAGCACGAAGAGCGTGGTCGGCACCATTACAAACAGGCCGCGTGACGGACTGATCAGGTTGCCGGCCAGCCCCACGGCAAAGTTTTGAAATTGCATCCGCGCCGCCATGAAGTACGGCGGAAGTATCATGCCGAAGACTGACCACCAGTATCCGACGAAGGCCGCCAGCCATCCCGTGAGTATGGCGGCGTATGCGATGAACTCCGTGCGGTGAACCCACCACACGTAGACGCTGACGGCAAATATCGCGACCACTCCCGTCGGCCGCACGAAATAGATCCATGCCACCAGAGTCCCCAGCCAAACAGCGCGGATTCGCGCGCCGCGATGCTCCGCGCTCAGGATCGAATGCGCGATCAATCCGTACAGAAAGATCTCCCAGTCATGCGACCACAGGCCGCGCGACGCGGTGCTCAAAATCTGCGATCCCAGCGACGCGCCGAGCGCAACGACCACGCTCCACGACACCGGCAGCATCATCACCGCCATCGCGAAAAATACGCACGTCAGCCCTGCCATCAGCACTGACGCGACCGCGCGCCCGATTCGAATCTCACCCGCCAGGTTCAAGCGGCCGTCCGGCGTCGCCGCCGACACTCCCACCGCGTTCATCGCCGCGACCAGCGGTATCGACAGCATCGAGGTGGCATGCGGAAAGAAATACGTCACGTGGCCGCGAGCCTTGACAAGTTGGTACTTGTTCGCCTCATCGGGACGGCCGGCGTCTCCGCTGGGCCCTGGCACCGGCACCTTGTAGTACTCATCGAGCTCGGCCGTGCGATGACGCCAAAAGCACTCGCTCAGCAGCGCCGCGTATCGCGAATCGGAAACCTCGATGACTGGCGCGGCCAGGAACACCGCCAGCGAGAATAGGAACACAATTATTTGAGGCCTGAGGATTCTCCCGCCATCGTCGCGTTGTAACGACTCCGCCACCATCTGCCTCCCGCCACGCAAGTTAGCATTTCCCGCCCCGCCGCCGCGAATCGTTTGACCGCCCAGGCGGGTTGAGCATCCTCGCGGACTTCAGAAAGCCCAAGGAGGCAATCTGCCCTGACAATGGCAAGCCCGCTCAGGTCACGCTGGGCGCCGCTTACGCTGGGATGACGTCGGCGGTTGGGATGAACAGACTCCACCTGGACGGATGTTCTCGGCGGGCCTGACCGCGCTCGATCGCGCACATCGGGTTGAAAAAGAAGGAGAATCCGCTTAAGTAACTATGGAGCCGCCACTCGATTCCAACAACCGAAGAGACACCCCGGAGAATGCGCCAAGGCGAGGGAGGAAGATGAGCTGGAAGCTGCTTCAGTATTCGGTTCTATTCGCTGGTCTAATGCTCATCAGTGCGGGGCAGGCGGCGCCCGCTTCGCCAGACCCTCCCTCAAACGATGATTGCCTGACGTGTCACGGCAAGCCGGATGCTTCGTCCAAGCTGGGTGATGGCGAGGCGCTGTCGCTATACGTCGATCGGCAGATCTTCGCCCATTCGGTTCACGGCGGCAAGCTCGCTTGTACCAACTGTCACACCAACATTACCGCGGTGCCGCACGCGGCGCGGCAGTTCAAGGACCGGCGCGCGATGTCGCTGGCCTATTACGAGTCGTGCAAAGAATGCCATTTCGCCGAGTACACCCGGCTGCTTGACGGCGTTCATTACGCGGCTTTGGAAAAAGGCAAGGAGAAAGCGCCGACTTGCGTCGACTGCCACGGCTCGCACGCGATGGGACCGCCCGCGCGGCCGCGCAAGCAAATCTCCGCGACCTGCGCGCAGTGCCACGTGGCGGTCGGCGCCGCATACGCACGAAGCGCTCACAGCGACGCCCTGGCCAAGGGCAACGCCGACGTCCCGGTCTGCACCGACTGTCACCGCGCGCACGACAACGCCAACCCGCTGACGACAGCCTCGCACCTGCGCATTTCCGAGCTTTGCGCGCACTGTCATACCAACGAGAAACTGATGGCGAAATATGGAATTTCCACTCAGGTGCTGACCACCTACCTCGCCGATTTTCATGGGATGACCGCGTCGCTGCATCGTTCCGAGGGCCTGAAGTCGGCCATGCTCACCGCCACCTGCACCGACTGCCATGGTGTGCACGACATCACCTGGGTTAAAGGTCCGGCGTCCGGCGTGATAAAGGCCAACCTGCTCATCAGATGCCAGCATTGTCATAAAGGCGCCGGTCCGAACTTTTCTTCGGCGTGGCTGGGGCACTACGAGCCGAGCCTGAGGCATGCGCCGCTGGTCTACCTGACCAAGCTTTTTTACATGTTTTTCATTCCGTTCGTGGTCGGCGGGCTGATCATTCAAATCCTGCTGCACCTTTGGCGGGTGGTGGTGAACATATGAAGGGGCGCGTGGAACGCTTTTCGCAGCAAGGGCGTGGCGCGATCGAGACTACAAGGGTAACCCGATGAACGAGTACATCGTACGCTTTTCGGTTCGGCAACGGATCGAGCATTTCAGTGTGATGATCCTGTTTCTCGCGCTTGGACTGACCGGGTTTGCGCAGAAATTCGTCGACTCGCCCTGGGCAATATGGACAATCAACACGATCGGCGGAATCGATCGGGTGAGGTGGCTACACCGTGCGGCGGGGGTCATGTTCACAGTGTTCGCGATGGTTCACATTTCGATCGCGCTGTTTATGGTGCTTACCCGGCGGTCCAGACCCTCGATGATTGCGAGCCGCAAGGACTTCCAGGACGCCATCACCCAGTTGCGCTACTACCTCAGGATCTCCGACAACCCGGCGCGCTTCGATCGCTTCGACTACCGGCAGAAGTTCGAGTACTGGGGGATGGTGCTCGGCGGGATGCTCATGATCGCAACCGGGTTCATGCTCCTTTATCCGGTAATCGTGACGCGGCTTTTACCCGGCGAGTTCATTCCGGTGGCAAGGGTCGCGCACAGCAACGAAGGATTGCTGGCCTTCCTGATCGTGATCATTTGGCATATTTTCAACGCCCACTTGTCGCCCGAAGTATTTCCATTCGACCCGAGCATTTTCACCGGAAAAGTGAGCCGCGAATACATGGAGAAGGAGCATCCGCTCGAGTATGCGCGCATAATGCGTGAGGACGAAGAAAAGCGGGAGGCAGAGACGGACGAAGCCCCTTGACCACAGCGGCGCGCCGACGCACCGCCCAACGCTCCGGGTGGCTTTTCGCGGGCAGGTAGCCACCCGTCTCGGAGGCCGGGGCCTACGGGCAACCGGTGCGGGCGATGGAACCCTCTCGATTTAGGCGGGGATGGGGAGGCCGCGGGCTAAAAGGCCGGATCGTGCTATTGACGCTGGTCGGCACGCTCGCGCCCAGCGCGGTCTTGGGCTGGCTCAGCTTTCAAAGTGTCCGTGATCTCCAGCGCCAGGTGCTGGCGGAACGCGAGTACGTGGCCAAAAGCGTCGCCACCTACGTCGACTCCCAGGTGAAGACGGAACTGCAGTTGCTCGATGAGGTTTCGGTGGCGCCCGGGGTCGTGCCGGAAAACCCGCCGCCCGCCGCCCGCTCTGTGCTGAGGGGTGCCTACCTGCGCTCGCGCTTCTTCGAGCGCGTCTTTCTCCTCAACCTCGAAGGGCAATTACTGATGGCCGAACCCGCTTCGGGCGGCGGCCTTGGCGCGTCATTTAAAGACCTGCCCTCGGTCCACAAGGCACTCGGCGATGGCGTACCCACAGTTTCGGACTTGAGCGCTGGACCCGCCGGCACGCGCCAGCTCTACCTTCTCGTGCCGATGAGGAACTGGCAGGGCAAAGTAATCGGTTTGGTCGGAGGCTCGATCGTGCCGGGAAGCGAGCGCTTTCGCTCCCTTTTGAGCTTCGTGCCGCTTGACCCTGGCGAGGCCGTGGACCTGGTCGACGAGCACGGGGTCGTTATCGCGAGCACCATGGCCGAGCGGTTGTTCCTGGAGAGCGACCATCACCATTTTATCCAGGGGCTGATTCGCGACCAAAGCGAGACTGCGGGCACATGCCATGGATGCCACGAGAGCGGGAAGATTCGCAGCCGGGTGAACGAGGTAATGGCCTTTGTGCCGCTCTCGCCGCGGGTACCATGGGGCATCGACATCCGCCAGCCCGAGCAGCTTGCGTTTTCCACGGCGCTCGCTCTGCGCTGGAAGATCTTCGCGTGCGCAGCCGGTCTGACGCTGCTCGCATTGGTTTTCGCAATCGGGGCCGCCGCCAGCATCACAGCGCCGCTTTCGGTGCTAACCAGGGTGGCCACGCGCATTACCGCGGGCGATCTCAAAACGCCGATTCCCGAACTCGGCAGCGATGAGGTCGGACAGCTTGCGGTAGGGTTGGAGAGCATGCGGGTTGCCCTCACACAGTCGCTCGACGAGGTGGCGCAGGCCCGCGAGAAACTGGAATTGAGGGTCCTGGAGCGAACCCGCGAAATCCAAAAGCTTTACCGTGAGCTAAGCCTGCGTGACGAACTGAGGGCCAAACTGCTGCAGAAGCTGATCTCAGCCCAGGAAGAGGAGCGCAGACGAATCGCGCGCGAGTTGCACGACGAGACCAGCCAAGTCGTGATCGCGCTCGCGCTCGCGCTCGACGCGGCGATGGCCACGATGCCGCCAGGCGCTTCGCGCGAGCGCCTGACCGAGGCCAAGGCGCTCGCCCTAAGGATGCTCGACGGGATCCGCTCCCTGTGTTTCGACCTGCGTCCCTCGGTGCTCGATGACCTCGGGCTCTTCCCAGCGATCGGATGGTACGCAGAGCACACCCTCAAGCCGCTCGGGGTCGCCGTGCACTGCGAATTCGATGAGACGACCGAGTGCCGCCTGCCCGCGCAAATCAACACCGCCCTGTTCCGGGCCGCCCAAGAGGCGATCACCAACGTCGCTAAGCACGCCAGCGCCGAGACCATGCTGATCCAATGCACGGTCGAAGCGAAAGCGATTACAATAGAAATTGAGGACGACGGTCGGGGATTCGATCCGGCCGGCTTTTCCAGCGCCACTAGCGACGGCAGAGGACTTGGGCTCGCCGGAATCAAAGAGCGGGTCGAACTGCTGGGCGGCAGCGCACGGATCGAATCCGCCCCCGGTCAGGGTACCAGGGTCGTGCTGACCGTGCCCCTTGGGAGCGAACATGGCTAAGATTCGGGTAGTCATTGCCGACGATCACGCGCTTTTGCGCGACGGCATAAAGGCGCTGCTCAAACTCGCCGAAGACATCGAAGTCATCGGCGAAGCGGTCGACGGTCGCGACGCTGTCGAACAGTGCCGCCGGCTCAAGCCCGACGTGGTGCTGATGGACATCGCAATGCCGGGGCTCAGCGGACTCGAGGCGACGCTGGCGCTCAAACACGAGGCCCCGAAGACCAGGGTCTTGGTACTTACCCAGTATGAGGACCGGGAATACGTTCGCCGTTTCCTTAAGGCCGGAGTGGCAGGATACGTGCTCAAGCGCATGCTCGGCTCGGAACTCGCCGGCGCCATCCGTTCGGCCGCCCAGGGAGGTCTCTTCCTCGACCCGAGGGTGGCTATGGAGGCGCTGCAGGACTTCGGCCCGGCGCAAACCGGAGCAGTGGACGAGGACCCCTACGAGACGTTGACCGACCGTGAAAAACAGGCACTAAGGCTGGTCGCTCTTGGGAACAGCAACAAGGAAGTCGCAGAAACCCTCGGGATCAGCGTCAAGACCGCGATGTCGCATCGCGAGCGGGTGATGGAGAAGCTCAATCTCCACAACCGCACCGACCTCATCAAGTTCGCGATTAAGAAGGGGGTAATTCGGGTTGAACCGTAAACGCGCAGGCGGCAGGGCTGATCTCCGCTCGCCCTGCCGCCGCTAACCGAATCCGCGCCGAGTTACTGCATCCGCGTTTATGACTCCGGGGCGGTCAGCGCCGCGAGCTTTCGCACCGACGAACGTGCGACATTGACCAAGCCTTTGCTGGCGAGGCTCTTGCGCACGAGAAGGATCGGCAGCATCGCAAACCCGATGAGGGGAAGGAAAATCACGAATAGGCCACCCAACACGAGCGCCAGCGGGATGAACAGCAACGTCGGCACCTTCACGTACCTCTGCGTCGGATCACCCGGCAGCGGTCCCTCCTTGCCGTCAACTGTCACAAACTCCCGTCCCGCGGTATTCCAATAGAAGCCACCTTTTACGATCGCTCCGCCCAAGTGCTTCGCACCTCCTTGGCGGGCCTTGCGCACGACGAGGCTCAGCACCATCGCGAACCCGATGAAGGGGAGGAACATCACGTAGAGAGCACTGAACCCCATCGCAAGCGGGATCAACGCCAACGCCGGCACCTTCAGGTAATTCTGCGTCGGACCACCGGGCAGCGGTCCATTCTTCCCGTCAACCGTCACAACTTCCAATTCTGCGGTATTCCAATAGAAGCCACCTTTTACGCTCGCTCCGCCCTGGTATTTTTTCAACATCGCACTGTCACCTCACTTCGTTGTCCTGAGCTAAGAATAGGCGTTCCCCACGGCTTATGTAATTGGGAGACCGACCGACCGGGAGCGGAAAAACTCACCAAAACGTTAGGGAAAAATGCCGGAGGACAACGCCAAAACCGCCCGAGCGCGATGAGTTTCGTTAAGTATTCGGCCTGTGCTTTGTCAAAACCTAATCCGCTGTTTAATCACGCCGAAGACTGGCTCCACAGTCTGCTTGCGCAGGCGGTAACGGCTGCGTAGGCCGCCTTGTCGCAGCTTGCGCCACATCGCGGCCCGCAACGGTCCCCGGTTCTGGCCGCGATCGGCGGTGGCGTTGGCTTGCCCGTGGAGCAGGCGACCGGTGGCGATATAGGCGTTGACAATTCAGCCAAGATCAAGAAACTCATCGCAGAACTTCTTCATGCCCAAATTCCAGGGAAAGTAAATCTCTGGACGGGTAGCATAAACGCCGTGGCGCGGTCGCGTGCGCCGCGGCCAAAGGAGACGCAGATGGCATTCGAGGACATCATCTACGAGAAGCAAGACGGGATCGCCACCGTCACAATCAACCGGCCGCAGCTCCCCAACGCGTTCCGCGGTCAGACCGTGGACGAGATGGTGGAGGCCTTTAGGGACGCCTGGCGAGACCATTCGATCGGGGTGGTGATTCTGACCGGCGCCGGCGACCGCGCCTTCAGCTCGGGCGGTGACCAAGCCGCGCGCAGTGGCGGAGGCTATCGCGGCGGGATGAACGTCGAGGCGTTGCACGAAGTCATCCGCGACATTCCCAAGCCTGTCATCGCCGCGGTCAACGGCTACGCAATCGGCGGAGGACACGTCCTCCATATAATCTGCGACCTTTCCATCGCGGCCGATACCGCCCGCTTCGGCCAGGTCGGTCCGCGGGTTGGCAGCGTCGATCCCGGGTTCGGCACCGCCTACCTGACGCGCCTGGTCGGCGAGAAAAAAGCGCGCGAGATTTGGTTCCTGTGCCGCCAGTATTCGGCGGATGAAGCTCTGGAGATGGGCCTGGTCAACAAGGTGGTACTCGCCGCGCAGTTGATGGACGAGGCGCGCGCTTGGGGGCGCGAGATCCTGGCCTTGAGCCCGACCGCGATCAGGATCGCCAAGGCCTCCTTCAACGCCGAAACCGACCACATCAAGGGAATCGGAGCGATGGGCGGAATCTCGCTGGGACTCTACTACCGCACCGAAGAATCCATGGAAGGACGCAACGCATTCATGGAGCGGCGCACGCCGGATTTCCACAAGTTCCAAAAGTAGCCGCGGCGCGGAGAATCCGGCGCTCCGATGGACAGCTTGCACGCGCGCGAGTAACTTTTGAATCGAGCGCGGCGCCGCCATGCTTCGAATCTCCGGCGCCTTGCCGCAGCGGGAGAGCCGCCATGATCGACTACACGGAATTCCAGAGCGCAATCGGACTTAACTGGTACGACATCGATCCCAACCTGCAACTTCTGATGCGCCGGTTGCTCGACCCCGCCGATCTCGACTGGCTCGAGCCGGAGCTGCGCAAGTTCGGGGCGCTGTGCGGCGGTCCGGTCGCCGCGCGCGCTGAGGTCACCGACAAGCATCCACCCGAACTCGTCAAGTTCGACCGCTGGGGCGATCCGCTCGACGAAGTGCGCCACCATCCCGGCGCGCTCGCCACCAAGCGCGACCTCTGGGAAGCCGGCCTAAGCGGCCCACGTCTGTACAGTGAAGCGCGCCGCCGCGGCCGCCACCTGCCCGAGGTGGTCCCGGTCGCGCTCAACTACATGTTATCACAGGCCGAGATTGGGATGCTCTGCTCGGTCGGCATGACCAGCGGGGTGATCGGCCTGGTGCGCCGCTTCGCGCCGCCGGAGGTGCAGCGCGAGTTCATGCCGCATCTCACCGCTGAGCACTTCGACGACGCGTGGGATGGCGCGATGTTCATGACCGAGAAAACCGGCGGCTCCGACCTCGCCACGCTCACCACCACCGCGCGCCGCGACGGCGATCGCTGGATTCTGAACGGCTCCAAGTGGTTCTGCTCAAATGTCGACGCCAGCGCGATCGCGACGCTCGCCCGCCCCGATGGCGGCGCCGACGGACTGCGCGGCGTCGCGCTGTTTCTAGTGCCGCGCTTGCGCCGCGATGGCTCCCGCAACGGCATCTCCATTCGCCGCCTCAAGGACAAGCTCGGCACCCGCGCGGTGCCCACCGCAGAAGTTGACTTCATCGACGCCGAAGCGTCCCTGCTCGCCGGCAGCGGCGGCACGGCGACCGACGGCCAAGGGATCAACCGCATGATGGAGATGGTCGACGACTCGCGACGCGGCGTCGCCGTAATGGGCCTTGGCATCATGCGCCGCTCGTTCCTCGAGTCTGCGATCTTCTCCTGGCAGCGCCGCGCGTTCGGCCACGCGCTGCGCGATCTCCCGATGATGCGCGAAATGCTGGTGGGCATGATGGTCGAGCTGGAGGCCGCGGCGGCGCTGGTTTTCGCCTCCGCCTCGGGCGATAGCGCGCTTGCGCGCCTGCTCGTGCCGGTCGCGAAGTTGCGCGCCACTCGGCGCGGGGTCGAGTTCGCCTCGCAGGCCGTCGAAGTCCATGGCGGCAACGGTTATGTCGAGAATTGGCCGCTCGCGCGCCAGTTGCGCGACGCGCAGAGCAACACGATCTGGGAAGGCACCGAGAACATCATCTGCCTCGACATCCTGCGCGCGCTGCGCAGCGAGCAGGTGATGCAGGCCGCGTTCGCCGCGCTCGGCGAACGCGCCGAGGCGGCAGGCGCCCTGCTTGCCGCCACGCGTGAGACGGTGGCTCACGCGCTCGGCGAAGTGCGTGAGGCGCTCGCGCATCTCTCACGTCTCGATCGCGAGGTCGCGCAATTGCGCGCGCGCGTCTTCGGCAACTATCTCGCTGACGCCGCCTCCGCCGCCTTGCTGCTCGAGGAGGCCGCCTTCGAGCTCGCCACTACCGGCAGCGCGCGCAAGGCGGTGATCGCGCATCTGTTCACTGAAGTGCATCTCGGGCGCCATCCGATGCGCGGCCTGCTGTCCGACGATCGCACCATACTCGACCTGTTCGATCCGATCGTCTGCTACGGCGCGATCGAGCCGACCCGCGCCGCGGTCGCGCTTCGCAGGGGATAGCGGAGGTTTTTGCCAGCCAGAGGGCTTTGCTAAGCGGCGGACCGGGCAGGTTGATAGTTGCACCACGGGTCAGTGGCGAGAAAGTCGCCGGTCAGCGCATAGGCGCGCGAGCGCGAGCCGCCGCAGAAGGTGCGATACTCGCACCGCCCGCACCTGCCGCGCAGGGCGGCGGGGTCACGCAGCGTGCGGAAGAGCGCGGAGTCACGATAAATCTCGGCCAAGCTTTGCGATCGCACGTTTCCGGCAGAAACCGGCAGGAATCCGCTCGGATAGACCTCACCGGTGTGGGACACGAAGACAAAGCCCTTGCCAGCATTGACGCTGTGAGGCGCAAGCCCAACGGTGTGCCCCGGTCCTTCCGACCGCCGAAGCATGTCGGGCATCGGCACCGTGCCGGGATGGCCCTGATACTGCTTGCCGCTGCTTTCCGCCTCGTGTTGCGCGACATAGCGCCGGTAGTGGGGCGCCTCGGTCACCTTCACGACGAAGTGCGACTTCTTCTGAATCGCGTATAAGATCGCGAAGAGTTCCTCGCACTGGTTTGCCGCGACGCCGTCGAGGACCTCGCCGCGTCCCATCGGGACCAGGAAGAACACCTCCCAGAAAACCGCTCCAAGGCGTTCGACCAACTCAGCCATCTCGGACAGAAACGGCGCCGAACCAGCCCACAGCGTCGTGTTGATCTGTAGCGGCAGACCGCATTGGCGCGCCCATTCGACTGCCGCCATTGTCTTGTTGAAGGCCCCTGGTACTCCGCGGAAACCGTCGTGAAGGTCAGCGCGCGGATAATCGAGGCTCAGCGCCATCTGGTCCAGGCCCGCCTCCTTCAACTGGCGCACCACGGTCTGAGTAAGTGATGGAGTTGCCGCGGGAATGGTTCCCATGCGCAGACCGAGCCGCTTGCCCTCGCGCACGAGGTCCAACAGGTCGGGACGTTTGAGCGGGTCGCCACCGCTTAGGATAAACACCGGAGTGCCCATCGCAGCGGCCTCGGCAAGCAGCGCGAAGCCTTGCGCGGTGGTCAGTTCGTCGCAATGGCGCAACGATTGAGCCGAGGCGCGGCAATGGCTGCAGGCGAGGTCGCACGCCTGAGTCGTTTCCCAGATAACCAGAAAGGGCGCTTTCGCGAAGTCGATCGAGGGCATCATGGACACTTCACCTATTGATTTGAGTATACGCGTTCCCGCTCGCGTCGAACAGGTTTTGACAAGGCGCCGCTGCCCGGGCGGCACAAAAGCCGGGTTCGATTTGCAACCTCACGATTCTTTCCCCGCGAGTAAACGTGCTCCGTCCGGGCCACCCTTTGCGGCTGGGTTCGCGCGGATCAGTTTTTAGGAGGCGCCGGTGTGCGTTGATGCGCGAGAAAGCGCGCGATGTCCTCGATTTCGACGTGCGTTAGCTTGCCCTCCGGCTGCACGAACGCCGGCATCTTGGTCAGGCTGTACAGGGCCTTCGGATCCTCCATGTAGCGGTGGATGAACGAAACCGACCGCACCAGCCCAATTCCGCTCAGATCCGGTCCCTTGGCGCCGCCGTGGCCTGCCACCACGTGGCACTTGCCGCAGTTTCGGTAGAACAGCCGGGACGCCTTCTCACTGTAGGGGCCACCACCCTGCAGCTCATTGATGTAATCAAACAGGTCCGCGCTTTCGTCCGGCAACAATCCGGTCATCGCGGTGCGGGCGCCCGGCCGCACCACTTCGCCGGGCCGCTCGAGATGGGCGATTATCCAAGTCTTGTCGTGTTTGAGGGTATCCAGCATCAGGTCGGGCCCGATCTTGCTCCCGCGGCCATTGACGCTGTGGCAGTATGCGCAATTCAGCGTGTGAAAGAGCCGGTGACCTTCCTCCACGGTCGGCCGCTCCGGCACATATGGGTTGAGCAGCGGCGACTGCGCGCCGACCACGGTCAACGCAATCACGCCGGCCAGCGCCGAGAACGCAAAGCCGGTGGCGATCGGGCGGTCCAACGGATGCTGGCGCATCCGCCGATCAAAGAAGGGCACTGCCAGAAGGACCGCCAACGCAAGACCTGGCACCATGACTGCCGCGACCGCTTCCATGCTTCCGGGAAAATACTTGAGCGCCTGGAACAGGAACAGGAAGTACCAGTCCGGACGCGGATTGTAGCTGGTGCTGGCGGGGTCGGCGATCTCGCCGATCTCGGTCGGATACATAAAGACCAAAAGCGCGACCACCGAAAGCGCCAGCAGCACGGCGACGGCGTCCTTGGCCAGATAAAACGGATAGAAGGACTCTCCCGCCTCTTTCTCGTGATGATATTCGTCGGCCGCCCGAGTGCGCTGGGCGTCGACGCTGAGCTGGGTGCCGACACCAATCCCGGGGTCGATACCGAGCTCGGCGTTGATACCGTGGCGGCCGTATTCGGGATGCCGCTTGGGGGGCGCCGAGATGCCCTGGCGCACGACCATGAAAAGATGCACCGCCGCGAAAACGATCAGCGCCGCCGGCAGCATCAGCACGTGCATTGCGTAGAATCGCGTCAACGTCTGCGGCCCGACCTCGCTGCCGCCGCGGAAGAAGCGCACGATGTAGTCGCCGATGTAGGGTGTCGCGCCCGCGATGTTGGTGCCGACCACAGTCGCCCAGTACGACTTCTGGTTCCAGGGCAGCAGATATCCGGTGAATCCGAACAACATCACGATCAGGAACAGGAAGACGCCGGTAATCCAGGTTGACTCGCGCGGATACTTGTAGCTGCCCGAGAGAAACGTGGTCAGCATGTGGGCGCCGATCACCACCACCATCGCAGTGGCGCCCCACGAATGAAGCCCGCGGATCAACCAGCCCAAGGGCGCGCGCATCGAGATGTAACGCGCGGCGTCGAAGGCGTGATCGGGGCTGGCCACGTAGTTCATCGCCAGCATCATCCCGGTCACCGCCTGCAGGATGAAGAGGAACAGCAGCACGCTGCCGAGCGTGTAGATCCACTCGACCAGCGGGCTGCTCTTCGGAATGTGGCGATCGAAGAGCGCCACCCGGATCGCCCGCGTGCTGAGGCGCTCGTCAAACCACTTGCTTAGTTGGAGTCGGGACCACATAAAGGGCGCCCTCGCGGACCTCATACGCGTAAATGTCCAGCGGACGCGGGGGAGGGCCGCTGACCACCTTTCCAGTCAGGCTGAATATGCCGGCATGGCAGGGACAGAAGAACTGCTTGGCCTCCTCGACCCATCGATAGGCGCATCCCAAGTGCGTGCAATGCGGATCGAAAACGTAGATTTTGTCCGGCGTCCGCACCACCCAGGCCGTCACCGCCGAATCCTCCGTCACCCATCCCTCGGCCATGCGCCGTGCGACCTCGATCCGCTGGGGAGCGTTGAGCGGAAGCTCGTCGACCTTTCCCATCCGCACCCAATCTTTGGTCCCGCCCGGCCCCAACAGCGGGGTGATTAGATAGGAAGCGATGGGCGCAGCGATACCGGCGCTGACAATTCCCATCGCGCCCCAGAACAGACGCGACATGAACCGCCGCCGCGGTTCGTTCTCGATAACTTCGCCAGCTTCCGAGACTGCAAATTGTGCGCGATTACCGTCGGGCAAGGCTCGCCGCGCTCACTTCTTGCAGAACGTGCGGACGTAAGCGACCAGCCCGTGAATCTCGCCGTCGTCGAAGGCCTTGCCAAAGTCGGCCATGTCCTTGCTCTTGCCCATCGACTTGCCGCCGCCCTTGATGACGTTGAAAAGATAATCGTCGGTGAGCTTGGTCATCTCCGCGCAATTCGTATAGTCGCGGGGCTTGGTCTTCAGTTCGGCCGCCTTTTTGCCGTCGCCTTTGCCCGACTCACCATGGCAGTCCGCGCACGAATCCGAAAAATTACTGGCCGCGGCCTTCATATCGACTTCGGCGGCGCTGGCGGGGGTTGAGATCAACGCGGGCGCTAAAATCAGCGCTGCTGCCGCCGCCAAGGGCATCCAGCTCCAGCCCTTCGATCGAATCTTCGCCGTTGAACTTTCTAACATGACAATTCTGCTCCTTCTTTTCCCTGGGGTGTTTCGTTTCATTATCAAACATCGTGACGAAAAGGCTAAGTGAATTTGGTTGATAGACTATGGTTGCGCACAATCGACGATAGCATCTTTCCCAATTCCGGCCAGTACATTAGTTCCCCTTCACCCGCTCACTTTAAAGCATAAGCAATCAACATTTATTCCAAGTGTTTGTCAACCGTAATCGGCCTTCCCCGGCCCGCGACCTCCTCCCGTCGTCCTTCACGCTCCCCGACCGCCTGCCAAGATCTCCATGCGAGCGCGGCATTTGCCCGCCGCGCTGCCGCGTACAGCCGTCGAAATCAGTGCCGACGCTGCAACCACTCCGAGCCGCCTGCCCACGGCGCCGCGGTGACCTCCGCTTACTTCGGCTTGTCGCCGCCGCCTGCCAGCTTGCGGAAGGGCTCGAGCAGATCGATTGGGAGGGGGAATATGGTGGTCGAATTATGCTCGGTCGCGATCTCGGCCAGCGTCTGCAGGTAGCGAAGCTGGAGCGTGATCGGGCTTTTGCTCATGATTTCCGCCGCCTCGGACAGGCGCTGGGCGGCCTGAAATTCGCCCTCGGCCGCGATAACCTTGGCGCGCCGTTCGCGCTCGGCCTCGGCCTGCGCGGCGATCGCGCGCTGCATGTCCTGCGGCAGGTCAATGTTCTTCAGCTCGACGAGTATGACCTTGATTCCCCACGGCTCAGTATGGGCATCGACGATCGACTGGATGCGCGCGTTGACTTTGTCGCGCTGGCTTAAGAGTTCGTCGAGTTCGGTCTGCCCGCCTACGGAGCGCAGCGTGGTCTGCGCGAGCTGCATGGTGGCGAACAGGTAATTTGCCACCTCGGTGACCGCGCGCGACGGATCGCTCACCCGGAAGTAGAGCACCGCGCTCACCTTGACGGTCACGTTGTCCTTGGTGATTACGTCCTGCGGCGGGACGTCGAGCACGACCGTACGCAGATCGATCCGGACCATCCGCTCAATCAAGGGGATCACGTAAATTATGCCTGGGCCGCGGTACCGCATGAGCCGCCCGAGGCGGAAGATTACGGCGCGTTGGTATTCGTTAAGGATTTTGACGCCGCTCAGAATGAAGATTGCGACGATTAAGATGACTACACCGGATACCATTGCGATTCTCCTTGTGCGATAGCGGCGTTCATGTTCTGGTGCTCCAGTTCAATGGATGCTGAAATTTATTGCGCGTCAACATACGGCGAGCAGGCAGCAAAAAGCAAGCCTGCGCGCTACCGTTACTGGAAAATTGTGAACGTCGGTCCGGCACCTAGCCGCTCCAAAAGGCGATCCAAGTAAGCGCGAGCAGGAAGAAGCCGATGCCGACCGCAATAACCGCGATCAAGCGGGAGAAATTCTTGAGCCAACGGGGAGGCGGGTCACTGCGCAACATTTCGAGGGTGCCGGACTCGCTAAGGCGCGAATAATCCAGGGGGCGCTCGTGCTGGTATTCCTTACTGCTCACGCGGCCGGTAAATATCACAGGGTCGAGCGGAAATTTCTCAGGGCGCAGGTGGGAATTAAAAAAGTGGACAATGAAGATGAACCAGACGGCCAGCAGAGCTTCCTCACCGTGAATCAGGAGCGCGATATTGAGAACGTAGCCGGGCACGAAGCGGGCAAAGAAAGGCCCGAACCACATCATGTAGCCGGTGGCACCGATAATCGCCATCCCCCAGAACACCGCCCAATAGTCGAACTTCTCCCAGTAGGCAAAGTGGTCGAATTCGGGCTGCGGACCCATCCAAAGAAACCAGCGCAGCATCTTAAAAAGGTCCTCGGCGTCCTTGGGCTGCGGAGTCATCGAGTTTGGCCCAAAAAAAAGGCCCCGGTCCTTCTTTATAATCGCCCTGAAGAGGATGTCTCCAATATGGTAGAGGAAGCCGGCTGATAGGAGCACCGCACAGAACTTATGCAGAGATAGGACCGCGGTGAATCCGCCGGTGGTTTCCGCCAGCCACCTTGCCCAACCCCGCTCGCTGAACCGCAGGGTCATTCCGGTGGCGGCAAGACCCAAAAAGGTTACGATCACCAAGCCGTGCAGGTAGCGCTGCCCCAGCGAGAAGCGAAAATAATAGCGGTCTGAATCGTTACTGTTCACCGCTCACTCCATTGTCCTTCCCACGCTTCCCAACCGTCAGCGACCGCGCAAGCCATAGCGCCGTGTGCAGGCCGAAGAAGAAGAAAACCCCCAAAAGCAGCAGGTTCATGAAGAGGGCCGCGTAATATAAAGCCGGGTTCTGCCGCCGGTCGTGTGGATTGGGATGTGGCTCGTAGCTGACAAAGCTCGCGGTTACGCCTTGGTGGCACTTGCCGCAGGTGGCTGGGAGGTTGGCCGGCGCGACCTTGGACTTGGGATCGGAGGCCTTAAGAACTTCGTGAGAGCCATGGCAACTCCAGCATCGTGCCGTGGCAACGAAACCGAGTTCGGTCACTTGGCCGTGGAAAGTATCGCGGTAGCTCTGCAGCCTCGCCTTGTGACAGTTGCCGCAGGTGGCGACGGTTTTGAGTTGCCAGTTCACGACGCCCACCTGGGTAATCTGATGCGAGGTATGGCAATTCGTGCATACCGGAGCATTCGCGCGCCCGGCGATCATCGCCTTGCCGTGCGCTCCGGCAAGGTAAGCGACTTGGACGCCGGCATGGCACGTGCCACAGGTGGCAGGCACATTTCCAGGGAAGGTCCGGCTTTTCGGGTCCTTTCTGCTGAGGATATCGTGCGCCCCATGGCAACTGGCGCAGGTGGCGGCCACCAGGAGCCCGTCGCTGGTCAGGGCGAAGCCGTGAATCGAATCCATGTACAGCGCGTACACGTCCGGAAAGCCATATTTCTTGGCAATCTCGGCGTTTCCGTGGCAGGTACCGCAGGTGCGCGGCAGGTTGAGCGGGTAGACTCGCGACTTCGGGTCAGTCTTAGCCCGCATGCCGTGGGGGTTTCCGTGGCAATCGAGGCAGGCCGGAAAGCGCTGCTTCGTCCCCCGCTTGGCGATGGCGTGAACGCTGCCCGCGTAAGCCGAAGTTTGATTCGGGTGGCAGCCGGCGCATGAAACCGGCTTGACCGGATCGGGATGGGGAAAGGCATGGATGTCAGAATGGCAGGAGACACAACCCAGCGTTGAATGGACCGACGGCTGGAATGTCTCCGCATTGACGTACACGCTAACCGGCCGCGCCTGCAACTTGGCATTGGCCTTCAGATTATGGCAGGACAGGCAATCCTTATCGTTGGGCGCCTTCGTCGCCGCAGCAGCGTTCGTCGTCGCAGCGGCCTTCGTCGTCGCAGCAGCCTTCGTCGTCGTAGCGGCCTTCGTCGCCGCAGCAGCCTTCGTCGCCGCAGCAGCATGGCCCATCGCAACCGCGCACAGCAGCAATGCCGCAATAGCGCACGCGATGCGCCCGAGGCCGCTAACCATCCGCCGTGATCCCTGCGCCATTTGTTCCTCCCGCCCGCGCCGATTCGCTTACAGCACGCCTCCGGTATGACAGGTACTGCAGGTCGCACCGCCTACATCGTTCAGATCAACTGGATGCTTGAACTCGGCGACACTGGTAGGAGTTGCAAGGACCGTGTGACAGGACTCGCATTGCTGCGGTATCACCCGGCCATCAGCGCTGACGTGCTGCCCGTCGTGACAGCGGAAGCATCCCGGGTAATAAAGGTGGCCGATGTTGTCGGGATGCGTGCGCCAGTCAACCCGCATAAAAGGAAACATGTTCTTTTTGTAGATCTGCTGCGCGGCAGCGATGGCAGCCCGGATTTGCGGCCACTTCGCGGCATAAATCTGGGAATAGCGATTGCGGTAAAAGGTATCGAGGGCGGTTGCGATTCCCTCGGCCGCCTCTTCCGACGAGTTGTAGTGCTTGATCAGGGCCTTGACCGCCTGCCTCTTCAAGAAGGGAAGCGTAGGGTCGAGCTGCCCCCCCTCGAACGCCGCATCGACCGCCTGATCGGGCGGAAGAAACTTATGCGACGGGCGGGCATGGCAGGTCACGCAGTCCATCGTCTGGATGGGAATCGCCGCGATCTGCTTTGCGTTCAGCGAACTGCCCTTGGCCACGTATTCCGTGGTCCTTCCGTCAGGGGTCCTTACTTTTACCCAGGGAATCACCTGGGACTGCTTGTCAGTAGCCGCGAACCATACTTCGTTAGCGATGTTCATGTGCCAGTGGATTCCGGTGGCGTGGCCGAACTCGGCACTTCCTCCTCCGGTCTTGATCAGCATCTGGATGCGCATGGGCGTGTTCTTCTCGTCGTATCCATAATGCGGGAAGATCTTGAGTTGCGCGCCGTAGAACTTCTGCGGCCAATGGCATTGCTCGCAGGCTGCCCGAATCGGGCGCAACTCCTGGATGGGGGTTTCGATAGGTCTGGGGTACTTGTTGAACATTACCGCATAGACCTGATAGGCGCCCGACAGCTTGGAGCGAACAAACCAGGTGGCGCCGGGTCCGACGTGGCAGCCCGCGCATGCGACCCGCGCGTGCGGCGAATCCTGGTAGGCCTCGAATTCCGGCTTCATCGGGACGTGACAGGTCTGGCCGCAGAACATCGCCGAGTCCGTGAACTGGTAGCCTTGGTAGCTTGCCACCATGCTGAGAGCCACGAAAAACAACGCAAAGCCTATCGCGCCGAGAAAGCCGCGCCGAACTGAAGGCTCGTTGAGATCGAGTCTGGGAAAGGGCGGCAGCTCACCCGGCAAAAACTTCCGCCGACGACGACGTTCGAGCAGCATCCCGGCCGGAATGAGCACCAAGCCCAATATCATGATGGCCGGACCAATCAGGTAGGCAAAAATGCCGACGTAGGGGTTCAACTGCACCCCCAACATCGTCATGCCAGCCAGGGAAAGCATGTCCGCCAGGATGATGACGGCGATGATCAGGCCGGCGATGCTCAGCCGGTTGCGAGCCAAACTTGGCAATTGGCGTTCGGCTGCGGCGCCATTTTGCCGTGCCGGGCGCTCCGATTCCGGAGCGTCCGGCTCATCTCCGCTCGTTTGCATATTCCACCTGCGTTGCTTCTTTCTGGAATCTAAGGAAGCGACGCCCGGTTTCCGAGCGGCAAGCGGTCCGATCCCTGGGATCGGACCCGCTTGTCCTGGGTCGCTCTGTGGTGAGATTCAGCCGGTTACCCGTGCGCGGCCTTTCACTTGGCCGCTCTGGGTGGTCAGGGCGAGCGCGAGTACAACTGCTGGGCGATACCGCCGGCGAACTGCAAGCTGGCCGCTGCCTGAGTCTGCTCGCTTTCAACCCCGCGCGCCGAGGCTCATTCTGGAGCCTGGCGCGCGCCGCTACTTCTTGCACAAGGTTCTAACGTACGCAACCAGAGCCTTGATCTCGTCGTCCTCCATCGCATCGCCATAGGGCGTCATGAACTTGCTCTTGCCCATCGACACGCCGCCCTCCTTCAGCTCCTTGAACATGTCGTCGTCAGTAACCTTGGCCATCTTGGCGCAATCGGACAAATCTCCAATGGCGACCGGCTTGCCTTCCTTGTCTTTCAGTTCGGCCGCTTTGGGGCCGTCGCCCTTGCCGGCCGGGCCGTGACACTTAGCGCACGTATCCGTATAACTGCTGGCCGCGGACGTGAGATCGGCTGCGCGGGCGGTGGTTGAGATCAACGCCAGCGCTGCAACCGCCGGTATGGCCGACGCGGTCCAAATCCACAGTCTCGATCGAACCTTAGTTCTCAAGCTCTTCGTCATCGCTCTTCTCCTTCCTTCCATGAAATTGTGTTCGCCAAAATTGCTGAAGTAATAGCCGACGTTGATCGCGATGTTATCGCGCAAAATCGTACTCGTACTGAAACATCAACTCCTGGAACTGGGCGCCCGTATCGGGATACTCGATCGCCGACGTCGCGCGCGCCGCTACTTTTTGCACAAGGTTCTAACGTACGCAACCAGAGCCTTGATCTCGTCGTCCTCCATCGCATCGCCATAGGGCGTCATGAACTTGCTCTTGCCCATCGACACGCCGCCCTCCTTCAGCTCCTTGAACATGTCGTCGTCAGTAACCTTGGCCATCTTGGCGCAATCGGACAAATCTCCAATGGCGACCGGCTTGCCTTCCTTGTCTTTCAGTTCGGCCGCTTTGGGGCCGTCGCCCTTGCCGGCCGGGCCGTGACACTTAGCGCACGTATCCGTATAACTGCTGGCCGCGGACGTGAGATCGGCTGCGCGGGCGGTGGTTGAGATCAACGCCAGCGCTGCAACTGCCGGTATGGCCGACGCGGTCCAAATCCACAGTCTCGATCGAATCTTCGTTCTCAAACTCTTCGTCATCACTCTTCTCCTTCCTTCCATTCCTTTTCCGCCGTTTGGTTTGCGGGCCGGGCCGCGGCGGAAGATAGGTCATTCGTTGTTTGCGTCCCGGCCTTCTCGCTCTGAGTACTCTAATTGCCTTGGCTTAAAATTTATACTTCAGGGTTATGAATCCGACATTAGCGTTGTAGGAACCCAAGTCGGTGTTGCCGAGAAATGTCGAGGCTGTGTTGCTGGCTTTCGGCATGTAGTTC
>CALAOW010000161.1 GCA_937889395.1 uncultured Pseudomonadota bacterium
AACTCGCGATGCTGATACTCGGAATTGAATCTTCGTGCGACGACGCTGCCGCCGCGGTGCTCGAAACCACCGCACCGGGCATCGCCGACATTCGCTCGAGCACGGTAGCCAATCAGGACGACATCCATCGCGCTTACGGCGGCATCGTTCCCGAACTCGCGTCGCGCAGTCACGTCGTCACGATTGGGCCCGTCATCGAGCGCGCGCTGGACGGGGCAGGATGCCGGCTCGTGGACATCGAGGGAATCGCAGTCACGCGCGGCCCGGGATTGGTCGGCTCGTTGCTGGTCGGCTTGATGTTCGCCAAGGGGCTGGCGCAGGCGAGCGGCGTTGCGATGGTCGGCGTGAATCATATCGAGGGCCATCTGCTGGCGCCGCTGCTCGAAAATCGCATCGCGATGCCGTACCTGGCGCTGGTCGTATCCGGCGGTCACACTGCGCTGTTCGCGGTCGAGGATTTCGGGCGCTACCGCCGGATCGGAAGCACTCGCGACGACGCCGCCGGCGAGGCGTTCGACAAAGTCGCCAAGCTGATGGGACTGGGCTATCCGGGCGGCCGCGCAATCGACGAGATGTCGCGCCGGGGCAATCGAAAGAGCGTGCGAATCCCGCGCGCGCACGTCAGGGGCGCGCCGATGGATTTCAGTTTCAGCGGCGTGAAGACCGCGGTCGCAACTATTCTGGCCAGCGAGGACGGCCGCGCCGGGCGGCCCGAGGATCTCGCCGCGAGTTTTCAGGAAGCTGTCGTCGATATGCTAGTGAAGCCGACCATCGCCGCCGCCCGCGAGCTGGGCGCGGATACCATCGCACTGACCGGCGGGGTCGCAGCAAATTCGAGATTGCGCGACAGGCTGGCCGAGGCGGCGGCGGCAGATGGCCGCCGGCTGGTCGCACCCGCGCTCGAATATTGCACCGATAATGCGGCGATGATCGCGCTCGCGGGCGGCTACCGTCTGATCCGCGGCGAGCGCGACGCGCTCAGCATCGACGCGCAAGCCAATCTCGCGCTTTGAATTCGGAGCAGATGACGATTGCACGAAAATCGCACGCGCGCCGCAAACTTAAGGGAGCCAACAGCGCCGGCGTCGGAGTCGATGAAACGCCGTCGCGTCCCGCACCGGCACTGGCGAGAGCCGGCGTGCGGCCGGCAAAATCGCGCGGCCAGAATTTCCTGACCAGCGGCGCCGTCGCCGATCGAATCGTCGCCGCGGCGGAGTTGTCCAAAACCGACCCGGTAGTCGAGATAGGTCCCGGGCTGGGCATCCTGACCGAGAAAATCGCGGCGCGGCCACTACGTTCGCTGACGCTGGTGGAACTCGACCCGCGCCTCGCCGCCCGGCTCCGGGAGCGCTTCGCAGACGGCGCGGACGTTGACATCATCAACGCCGACTTTCTTGCGATCGATTTCGCGGCACTCGTCACCGATCCACCTGTCAAGGTAATCGGCAATCTTCCGTTCAACGTCGCGGCGGCCATCCTGCGCCGGCTCAGCGACAACGCGCGCATGATTTCGAGAATGGTCCTGATGTTTCAACGCGAAGTTGCCGCGCGGATTCGGGCAATCCCCGGCGACGAGGCGTATGGCGCATTGAGCGTATTCAACGCGCTGTACTGGAAGATCGATCTGCATTTCAGCGTCGCCGCCGGCAGCTTCCATCCGCGTCCCAAAATCGACGCCGAAGTTCTCGCTTTCACGCCCCGGGCGACGCAAACGTTTGCGGCCGGCAACGAAAACGAACGCGACGTGCTCGAAACCGTGCGCGCCTCGTTCTCTGCGCCGCGCAAGACGATTCGCAATGCGCTCAGCCATTCGCTTGGAATCGACAGCACGCGGATCGCGCGCGCGCTCGAACGCGCGGCGATCGATCCGGCCACGCGCGCCGAGAAGCTCGGCGTACCCGATTTTCTAAGACTCGCGCACGCGCTGCGCATCGAACTGGCCGGCAGGATCGTCACCCGCGATGCCTGAACTGCCGGAAGTCGAATCGCTCCGCCGGATACTGGTTCGCACCGCCGTCGGCAGAACGATCGTGAGCGTTCGAATCGGCGAGAAACGGCTGCGCCGCCACGTCAGCGCGGATTTTGCCGGAGCGATCGCCGGCCGGCGAATTGTGAAACTGTCGCGCCGCGCCAAATATCTGATCGTCGAGCTCGACGGCGACGACGTGATGATTGTGCACCTCGGGATGTCCGGCAGTTTGACTCATCGCCACGAGGGCTTCCGCGCCGACGACTTCGATCCGCGCCACGACCATCTCGAATTCTCGCTCGACGACGCCTCGCGCCTGGTTTACAACGACCCGCGGCGCTTCGGCATGGTCCGTCTCGTCCGGCGCGCCGCGCTGGCTTCCACGGCGGAGCTGAAGGATCTCGGCCCCGAGCCGTTGTCGCGCGAATTCAACGCCGGCTACCTCGCCGCGAAGGCCCGCGGCCGGAGGGTGGCGATCAAGAGCCTGATAATGGATCAACGAATCGTCGCCGGTATCGGCAATATCTACGCATCCGAGATTCTATTTCGCGCCGGCGTGCGTCCCGCGCGACGGGCCGGCCGCGTGACGCGAATCGAGATCGAAAAAATCGCGGCGGCCGCGCCGGTTATCCTGCGCGCCGCGATCGGCAGTAACGGCACCACCTTTCGCAACTACCGCGATTCACGCGGACAGCCCGGGCGATTCGCCGCGCGCTTGCGAGTGTACGGCCGCGAGGGGAAACCGTGCTACAGATGCTCGACGCCGATCAAAAATGTGATCGTGGGCCAGCGCGCCAGCTTCTATTGTCCGAAATGCCAGCGCTGATCGCGAGTCAATCCTCGACGCTCCAAGGTGTATGTTATTTATTGAAAATCGGAGGTCGCAATTGGAAGAAACGGTGACGCTATGACACTTGATTTGCCCGGCGGGATCGGCGCCGCAATTGCTTTCCTCCTCGGCGCAAGCGTCGGCAGCTTCGTTTGCGTGGTTGCGTACCGGCTCCCGCGCGATCTTTCGATCGTCACGCCGCGCTCATTTTGCGAGAGTTGCGAGCGCGCGATTCCATGGTGGGCGAACATCCCGATTCTCGCCTACCTTGGACTGCGCGGGCGATGCGTGATGTGCGGCGCGCCGATTCCGTTCCGCCATTTTCTCGCCGAATTCGGACTCGCCATCATCACCCTCTATCTCTACTTCGCCTTCCCGATCCCCGACGCGTTCGCGCGCTTAGTACTATGCGCCGCGCTGTGGGTCGTCGCGATCATCGACTACGACTGGCGGCTGATTCCGAACATCATTACCTGGCCCGGGACGCTGGTGGGATTCATCGCCGCGTCGCTGATGATGCCGGAGGTCGGCTGGAAGAGTTCGTTGATCGGAATCGCGCTGGGCGGCGGCGTGCTGTGGGGCACCGGCTATTTCTACCAACTGGTGCGCGGGCGCGAGGGTGTGGGCCTGGGCGACGTGTGGCTGCTGGGGATGGTCGGTGGATTTCTCGGCTGGCAGGGAGTTTTCTTCACTTTGTTTTTCGGTTCGGTAATAGGCGCGATCGGCGGAATCGCGTTCGCGCTCGGCGGCGGCGGCGCGGCTTCACCTGCTCCGCTCGGCGACCCCGCGACCGATCCGGAGGAAGCAGATGTCTCGATTCTGCGCACCGAAGTTCCGTTCGGGCCGTATCTGGCGCTGGCCGCCGGCGTCTTCGCTCTCTTTCAGCCGCAACTGACGCGCTGGTATCTTGGCGGATAAGGACGCGCAACGTTGCAATCCAGCTAATCGATGGCAGCCGGTGTATTCATCACGCTCGAAGGCGTCGAAGGAAGCGGCAAGACCACCCAGGCCGCAATCCTGGGCGACGTGCTGCGCAGAGGCGGCCGCCGCGTAACGGTCACCCATGAGCCGGGCGGCACCCGCGCCGGCGAAACGATTCGCGCGATTTTTCTCGATCCCGCGGTTTCGCTCGACGTAGCCGCGGAACTGCTGCTGGTGCTTGCCGATCGCGCGCAGCACGTCCGCGAAAAACTCCGGCCCGCGCTGGCAGCCGGCGAAACCGTGATTTCCGATCGCTACTCCGATTCGACCACCGCCTACCAGGGCCACGGCCGCGGCTTCGATCTCAAACTGCTCGGCGAGCTGAACCGGCTCGCCAGCGACAACGTGACGCCCGACCTGACTATCGTCCTCGACCTGCCCGTCGAGACCGGTCTCGAGCGCACCCGCGTGCGAGCAATGGGCACCGGCCGCGGCTCCGACCGCTTCGAGGGCGAGCGCGCCGACTTCCATCGCAGAGTGCGCGACGGTTTTCTCGCGATCGCGAAGGCCGAGCCCGCGCGGGTCGTCGTGATCGACGCCGACCGTCCGATTGCCGCCGTCACCGCCGACATCCGCCACGCCGTGGACGAGATGCTCGCCCGCCGATGACTCAATCGCCATGCCCATAACTTCGATCCGCGGGCATCGCGAGGCCGCAAGCCGTCTGCTCGCCGAATTGCGCAGCCGGCCCTCGCACGCCTACCTCTTCTCGGGCCCGCGCGGCGTCGGTAAAGCGCTCGTCGCAACCAGCCTCGTCCACGCCCTGATGTGCGAGCGATCGCCCGGCGAGAATTTCTGCTGCACTCCCGCGCGATGCCCCGTCCGCATCGCGCCGCAGACCGAGCGCACGCGCGCGCGCACCGCTGATGCGGACGCTGCGCGATGCGATTGCTGCTCTGCATGCGTGCAAATCGCGACCGGCGTGCATCCGGATTTCACTTACGTGTCGCGGCCCGTTGGCCGCACCGAAGTTCTGATCGACCAGGTCCGCGAATTGATTGCGCGGTTGGGAATCCGGCCGTCGCGCTCGTCGGTTCGCATGGCAATTATCGACGACGCCGAGGCGCTCGGTATCCCCGCGCAGAACGCGCTCCTGAAGACGCTCGAAGAGCCGCCCGGCCACGCAATCATCATCATGGTATCGGCCAGCGAGCGCGCCCTGCTCGACACCGTCCGCTCGCGCACGCGCACGGTCAGATTTCCCGCGCTCCAGGCCGCCGATCTCGAGGCTATCCTTGCCGCGCATGGCGTCGACGATAAAGCCCGCGCCAGCGCGCTTGCGTTGCTGGCTCGCGGCAGCGCTGCAAATGCGATCGCACTGGCAGACGGCGACGAACCGCCGATGAAGGAACTCCTCGACGCGCTGAGCACTGCAAACTCGATCGATTTCGCCCGCGCGCAGTCTCTCGCGCAGGAGTTCTTCGCCAACCGCGACGCCGCCGCCGGCAATTTCGAGCTGCTCGCAAGGCTGCTCGAAGAAGTACTATGCTACAAACTGCTGAAGACCGATTTCATCGCGTTTCCGCCCGAGGCCAGGCCGAAATTGGCGAGTCTGGCGGATAGTCTCGGTGTCGATGCGGTCGTGAAATGTATCGACGCGGCGGTGCGCGCTACCGAAGCGGTCGAAGCGAACGCTAATCCGCGCCTGCAGGCTGAGAATTGGTGGACAATCGCCGGCCATGCGATGCGGGGTGAGTAGAAGATAGTGGCTGACATCGATCCGTTTGAAGGCTCGCGACCGCTGCCGAAAATCATCGCCGTCAGTCTCCAGCAGGCCGGCCATCTGTATAATTTTCTGGCCGGCGAGCAGACGCTGCGCCGCGGCGAACGCGTGCTGGTCGAAAGCGAGGCCGGCGCCCGGGTCGGCACCGTCGAGATCGAGCCGCACGAACCCGCGCACTCGATCGATCTTTCCGCGCTGCGTCCCATTATCCGTGTTGCTTCCGACAGCGACTTCGACGCCGAGCGGGAAACCCTCTCGCGTGAGGCGCACGCGCGCCGCCTGTGCGTCGAGCGCATTCGCGAGGGCCGCATCCAGATGAAGCTCGTCAGCGCCGACTACACCTTCGACGCGCACAAGGTCGTCTTCTATTTCGTCGCCGAGGGCCGCGTCGATTTCCGCGACCTGGTCCACGATCTCGCCAACACGCTGCGCGTTCGCGTCGAGATGAAACAGATTGGCGCCCGCGACGAGAGCAAAGTCACGGGCGGGCTGGGTCCCTGCGGACGCGAGCTATGCTGCTCCAGTTGGCTGCGCGACTTCGAGGCGGTCACGGTCAAAATGGCGCGCGAGCAGGGCCTCGCTCTCAACCCCTCGCGGCTGGCCGGAATGTGCGGGCGGCTGAAATGCTGCCTGCGCTACGAATACGCCAGCTACGTCGAACTCAAGCGCGCGCTCCCCAACGTCGGCAAACGCGTGCAATGCGTCAAGGGCGACGGCAGAGTGGTTCGCCAGAACACCCTCAAGCAGACCGTGCTGATTCAGCGCGAGGAAGACGGCGGCGTCGTCGAAGTGACGCTCGAGGATCTGGTCACCTCGCGCCCGCAATAGCAAGCGTCCTTACCGCTTCACGTCCCGGCGCGGCAGCGCAATCTGATTGCCGGCTATCGCATTCGTGATCAGCGCCACGTCTTCAGTTCGCAAAGCTATATGCGCCACCGCGTTCCAGCGCTTTCTTGTAGGCAGGCCGCTCGTGCAAGCGCCTGATCCACGCGTCGAGGTTGGGATACGGCGCGCGCTTGCCGAACGCGCCGGCCATCTCGGCTACGAAGCTCATCTGGATGTCAGCGCCGGTCAGGGTGTCTCCCACAATGAACTGCCGGCCCTTCAAAGCGCCATCGATGTAACCGAGGTGATTGGCAATCTCGCTCTCGATACGCGGCATCAGCGGCGCCCCCGCTTCACCCAGGCGCGTGACATATAGGTTGAGCATCAGCGGCAGCATCGCCGAGCCTTCGGCATAGTGCAGCCACTGCACGTACTCGTCATACTCCCGACTCTCGGGCGCGGGTTGCAGGCGGCCTTTGCCGTGGCGGCGTATCAGGTAGTCGATTATCGCGCCTGATTCGATGACGGTCCGATTGCCATCGGTGATGACCGGCGACTTGCCGAGCGGGTGAACCTTCTTCAATTCCGGTGGCGCAAGCCGGGTTTGCGCATCGCGCTGGTAGCGCTTGATCTCGTACGGCAGGCCGAGCTCTTCCAGCAGCCACAGGATACGTTGTGAACGCGAATCGTTGAGGTGATGGACGAC
>CALAOW010000162.1 GCA_937889395.1 uncultured Pseudomonadota bacterium
TGCAGGTCGTGATGCTGTCGGAGCCGTTCCAGGGAATCTTTCTGATGTGCGCGTCGGCGTTGCGCGGCGCAGGTGACACGCGCACGCCGCTGTGGATCGGCGGCATCATCGACGTGCTCGCAATTTTCCTCAACTACGTGCTCATCTTCGGCAAGCTCGGACTTCCCGCACTTGGCGTGGACGGCTCGGCCGTGGCGACCTTGCTCGCGATCGCCTTCGGCGGGATTTTGTTCTTCTACGCGCTCTCGATCGACGGGATGGTGCTCAACTTCCGATGGAAGGGGCTGTGGCCCGACTTCGGCCTCGGCAGACGAATTCTCAGTGTCGGCAATCCCGCCGCCATCGAACAATTGTTGATCCAATTCGGCTTCGTCGCCTATGTCGGATTCGTCGCGCGTTACGGCGTCAAGGAAGTCGCCGCATATTTCATCGGCGTACGAATCCTGGCGCTGTCATTCCTGCCCGGCTTCGGATTCGCGGCCGCCTCCGCGACGCTGGTGGGTCAGGGCCTCGGCGCGCGCGACCCGAAGTTCTCGCGCAAGGCCGGATGGGAATCGACCGGGATGGCGATAGTGCTGATGACCACTATGGGCTTGGTGTTTATCGTCTTCGCCCATCAGATCGCGGCGCTCTTCATCGACGACAAACAGGTCATCAAGTACACGGTACAGTTCATGTACGCGCTCGCGGCCGCGCAACCTCTAATGGCGATCGATTGGACGATCACCGGCGCACTGCGCGGCGCGGGCGATTCGCGGTTTCCCCTTTACGGTTCGCTGGCGGGCTTTTACGGAATGAGGCTCTTCCTTACGATTCTCATTTGGTCCCACGGCGGCAGTATCATCTGGATCTGGTGGTCTCTGCTTGCCGACTACGTCGTTCGCTCGACGGTGAAGGTCTGGCGCTTCCAGACCGGCAAGTGGGCGACCATAGAAGTCTGAAGTCTGATTTCGCCCGCGCCTGTTGACGCTCCCATCGCTATCAACTGGACGCGGCGACCGCCGCGCGTAATCCTCTTTGCGTGGCACAAGCGCATCAAGCGGCCGAGACGCTGGAGGGTACCCTCGATCAGGTCCTGTTCGTTAACGACAACAACGGCTACTCGGTCGCGGTCGTGGTCGTTGCCGGCGAACACGGCGACTTTCGCCGGGTCACCGTCGTTGGCAATCTCGCCGGTCTGGAAGTTGGCTCGACCATCCGCGCTCAAGGCGGCTTCGAGCAGCATCCGCGCTTTGGCGATCAGTTTCACGTAGTCGATTTCGAAACCGTGCGGCCCGCCGGAGCGGTCGCGCTCGAACGCTACCTCGCTTCGGAAATAAAGGGCGTCGGCCCCGCACTTGCGCGGCGAATCGCCGAACATTTCGGAGACTCGCTCGGCGAGGTGCTCGACAACGCTCCCGAACGCATGCGCGAAGTCCCCGGTATCGGAGCCGCAGTCACGCGGGCAATCGCGGCTGCATGGCGCGACTCGTCCGGGCTGCGCGAGCTGACGGTCTTTCTGCGCGGGCACGGCTTGGCTGCCTCGCACGCGCGGCGCATCCACAAGTTCTACGGCAAGGACGCGCTCGATGTCGTACGGCGCGATCCATACGTGCTCGCGCGCACCATTCACGGCATCGGATTTCGCACCGCCGACACCGTCGCGGAGAAACTCGGCATCCCGCGCAACTCGATTCAGCGCGCCCGCGCCGCGGTCTTGTACCTGCTCGAGCGCATGTCCGACGAGGGCCACGTCTATTCGCCCTTCGAGTATCTCGAAGGCCAGTTCCGTACCGCGCTCGAGATGGAGCCCGAGCTGGCGCGCGCGGCCGTCAGTGAGCTCGCCGCCAGCGGTGATGTGGTTGTCGAACAGGCGGACGATCACACCGCCGTCTATCTCGCACGCTTGCACGAGGCCGAAGTGAACGTCGCGCGGCGAATCGCGGAATTGAACGCAGGCCGCGCGATGAACAAGGAGCTGATCCAGCGCGCCCTGGACGCGGCCGTGCGAAGCTCTGAACTCGAACTGTCACTCGAGCAAAAGAGCGCGCTCCGATGCGCCCTGGCCAGCCGCGTAACCGTTATCACCGGCGGTCCCGGCACCGGCAAGACGACCTTGCTGCGCTCGCTGCTGGTTGCCCTCGCCGAGGTCGGTTTGAAGCCGACGCTTGCCGCGCCGACCGGGCGCGCGGCTCGTCGGCTCCAGGAGGCCTCTGGCCGCGACGCAAAGACCATTCATCGGCTGCTCGAATACTCCCCCGAGAGCGGAGGCTTCGTCCGCGGCAAGGAATTTCCGCTCCGCACCAACTATCTGATCATCGATGAAGCCTCGATGATGGATCTTGAGCTCGCCTCGAGCCTGCTATCTGCGCTGATGCCGAACTGTTCGCTGTTGCTGGTTGGTGATCGCGATCAACTCCCGTCGGTTGGCCCCGGCAGCGTCCTCAAGGACGTGATCGCATCCGACTTCGTGCCGGTCGTGCAATTGCGGGAGGTTTATCGACAGGCGCGCCGCAGCCTGATAGTCGCCAACGCGCATCGTTTGAATCGCGGTGAATTCCCGGATATCTCCAATGACGCCGAAGGCGACTTTTTTTTCTTCGAGCGCAACGCCGCCGAGGACGTGCTCGCGACGATCAAGCAGCTCGTGCAACAGCGGCTGATTGGACGATTCGGAATAAACGACCCGCGCGAAATCCAGGTGCTGACGCCGATGAATCGCGGTCCGCTCGGTACGCACATTCTCAATCGCGAGTTGCAAAGCTTGCTCAATCCCTCGGGACGCGAACTCCGCGCCGGCGATCGCGTGTTTCGCGAGGGCGACCGCGTTATCCAGGTGCGCAACAATTACGATAAGGACGTCTTCAATGGATCGATCGGCCGGATTCTCGCGATCGACTCGGACAAGGCGCGCGTGAGCGTCGCGTTCGAGGAGACCCACGCCGAATACGACCTGTCGGAGCTCGACGAGCTGGCGCTCGCGTACGCGATTTCAGTGCATAAGAGCCAGGGCAG
>CALAOW010000163.1 GCA_937889395.1 uncultured Pseudomonadota bacterium
TAGAGCCGCAGAGGGTTCCGTTGATGTCGCATTGGGGTTTGATGCCGCGATCGCGCTGCTGTTGGTCCAGTGCAAAGATCGCCTGGTTAGTTTTGCGGCTCGGCTCGCATTCGCATAGCTGGCTCGCGCAGCAACTACATTGAGCGGCAGTTTCGGCTTTGACTATTTCCGAAATGGCGCATCCCGCCAGCCCCGAGCATGCGGTGCTCACCAAGTCCCTGTCGTTGCATTCGTCAGTGCATAGCGTCGCGTCGCAGGTGAAACCCGCCTGAGCCCCTTTCGGTTGCAGGCATGTGTGGTACTCGTCGCAGACCTTGGCGCAGTCAACGCCGCTGCCCGGCGGCAGTATCGTGGCGCCGGGCACATACAGCGGGCATCCGAGTCCGCCGGGCGCGTCCGGGATGCATGCCCCCGGACTGGGAACAGCGGCCGGAGCCGCTGCGCGCGCATTTGCGGAGACCGCGGGCGTGGCCGTTGGCGTCGCGCCGGGAGCATAAGCGGCCGACCATACGAGGTCATCGCCGAGCGTGCATGCCTGGTCGTTCTGGCCGACCTGGTAAGGACCGTTGAAGACCGGACAAGAGCATTTGACCATCCCAGCCTGGCCAGTTTTGAAACATGGCGCCGTCATGCATCCGGCGTACGGCGCATTCGAGCAATTGGTCAGGCCAAGTCCGTTCTCGGGGATGCAATCGAAGCTGAAGGTGGAGTAGATGCTCGACCCGGGAATCAAATTTCCCCGATTGACGTTCGCGCATACCGGGGCCGAGTTGAGCGTCGCGCAGAGGCTGCCGTCGGCGCCGCATTGAGCAATGGTTTTTTCATATACCGCGTGGTTGAGGATGGCGTTGATATCCACGAAGTACACGCCGTATGGAATGTCGAAGCATTGGCAGTTGGCATAGTTGCCGTCGGGGGTCAATGTGCACGACAGGTCTTCGGGGCCGGCGCTCGGTCCCGAGTAATAGCACAGCGCGAAGGGTCCCCCTCTGCACGGCACAAAATTGCTCGACGCCAGAGTGATGTCGGCGTAGGCGGGGCCGAAGCTGGTCGTCCAGTTGGAGGGATTGCTCCAGAACGCGTGCGAATTGGGGACGAAGTGAACGATCCCCGGCGTCGTCGCCGGCTGCGATCCTCCGCTGCCGTTACATCCCGCGGCCAGCATCAAGGCAAGCGCAAGGAAATAAACGAAAGAGCGGCGTTTCACGATGGAGTTCACCGGAATTCGCAATATGGATCCACAGATAGCACGTAGTTTGCAAGAGTTGACTATGAGTCAATGAATTCAGTGGAGTTGTCGCCACCCCGGAAGTGCGATTACATTCCGCTCTGAATCCGGAACCAAAACGGAGACACCCGATGAACTACGTGTTGGACCCCAGCTACATCGATCCGGCGATGGACTCCCGCTCCGCGACCTTCGAAAACCCCACCGGTGGACGCGGGATGGGTGGCACGGCGCACGGTGGCCGCAAGGGCGCCCCCTCTCGCATCCTTAACCCGGGGGAGAGGGTCGTGCTTGCCGATCTGGAGGGGCCGGGAACGATCCGGCACATCTGGATGGCGTTCCCGCCGGCGACGCCCGAGCTGCTCCGGGCGCTCACCTTCGAGGTATTTTATGACGGCGCCGCCCTACCGAGCGTCTCGGTCCCCGCGCTCGACTTCTTCGGCCTTCCGCACGGCCGCCCAGCCGAGCATTACTCCGCCCTGTTCTCGACCAACGAGGGACATGGCTTCAATGCGTTCGTGCCGATGCCGTTTCGTCGCGCGGTCCGTGTGGAATTCATCAACGCATCACCGCAACCCACGGTGCTCTACTATGAGATCGATTTCACACTCGAGCCCTCCCTTCCCGATCATGCCGGATACCTCCACGCGGCCTTCCGCCGCGAGAACCCGACCGTCCAGCGCCGCGACTTCGTGATTGCCGAGGGCTTGCGCGGGCCCGGCCGTTTTCTCGGCTGTGTCGTCGGCGTCCGGGTCATTGACGATGGAATGTGGTACGGCGAAGGCGAGGTGAAAATATATCGGGACGGCGACCGCGCCTTTCCGACTATCTGCGGGACCGGCCTCGAGGACTATGTCGGCAGCGGCTGGGGGCTTGGCCGCCATCAGGGGCCGTTCGGCGGCGCGCCCCTCTATGTCGCTCCCGGCAACGATGGACCCGGACCAACCCCGAACCCGAACTACGTGGGATTCTACCGCTGGCATCTCGCCGATCCCGTGATGTTCCAGCGCGAGCTGCGCGTGACGATCCAGCAGATCGGAGCCATCATGTTTCTCGCCGGCCAGGAGGCGCAGCTTGCCGCCTACGAGGCCAACCATCCCGTCGCGGGCGCCGGATGGGTGCGCCCGGGATCGGGCATCCTGGCGTGGGGCATCGTCGAGCGCATCGACGATTACTGCGCGACCGCCTTCGTATATTGCCGCGATCCTCAGCCCGTCCCGCGCCTCGACGTCGCCGCGGCGACGCGAGACATCTCTCGGCTTGGGTTCGAGAAGCCCGACCCGCTGGAACCGCTCATCCCTCTATTGCTGGGCTTCCCGTAATGCGCACGATTCCCTTCGTTCCCCGTTTGGGTGCGTTGAAAAGGGCCGGGCAGTAGGGTAGCCATTCTGGTTCGATGTCGTCACGGATAGCCAGGAAGCCGGCCGCACAGCCGCCGTCCATAGAGACTCTGCGCGCGCGGATGGACGAGATAAACCTCAAGATCCTGCGGCTGGTCTCGTTGCGGGCAAAATTGGCCATGGAGATCGGCCGGCTCAAGCATCATCATGGCGAGGTTTATAAGCCGGTGCGCGAGCGTGCGATTATCGAAAAGATGATCGCCGAAAACCAGGGGCCGCTCAGCGACGAGCAGGTCAAGCGAATTTATGTCGAGATAATTTCGGCCTGCCGCGCGCTCGAGCACGAGCCGCGAGTGGCGTTCCTGGGCCCGGAGCATACCTACTCGCACGAGGCGGCGCGGATGCGGTTTGGATCGAGCGTCAAGCTGATGCCGCTGGAGTCGTTCGCGGCGGTGTTCCAGGCGATCGAGAACGGACGCGCCGATTTCGGCGTGGCGCCGGTGGAGAACTCGACCGAAGGATCGGTGACGCTGACGCTCGATCTGCTGATCGACACGGCGCTGGTGATAATCGGCGAAATCCTGCTGCCGATTCGGCATTCGATAATGTCGCTCGGCGGCGCGGCGGGCGAGGTCAAGCGGATCGTGTCTCATCAGCAAAGCCTCGCGCAATGCCGCGGCTACCTGAGCGCGAATTTCCCCAATTGCGAGACCGACGCGGTCGCGTCCAATGCGCTGGCTGCAAAGCGCGCCGCGGAGGATTCGTCAATTGCGGCGATCGCGTCGGCGGCCGCGGGCGAGGCGTACGGGCTGAAGGCGATCGCGTCGAACGTGCAGGACGTCGCGACCAACACGACGCGATTCCTCGTGATGGGGACGCGGCCGGTGGAGCGGTCGGGCAAAGACAAGACGACGCTGCTGTTCGCGGTTGCGGACCGGGTGGGCACGTTGAACCAGGCGCTGAACCTGTTTGCGCGCAACGCGATCAATATATCGAAGATCGAATCGCGTCCGATGCGGGCGCGGCCGTGGGAGTACCTGTTCTTTGTTGACGTTATGGGGCATCGTGACGACCCCAAGCTGGCGCGCGCACTCAAGGCGCTCGAGCGCAAGGCCCTATTCTTGAAGGTCTTAGGATCGTATCCTGAAGGCAGGTCGGCCGCTGCCTGAGCCGGGCAGCCGGAAAAGCGTTTTCACTTTTCACTTTTTCAATCGCCGTTCACCTCTTTGATCAAAGCTCAAGATCTCGTACTCCCATCGGTTGCCGCGCTTGCTCCATACGAGCCGGGCAAGCCGATCGAGGAGCTGCAACGCGAACTCGGAATCGAGGATCCGGTAAAGCTGGCGTCGAACGAGAATCCGCTGGGGCCGTCGCCGCGCGCTATAGAGGCAATCAAGGCGGCGCTGCCGGAGCTGAATCGCTATCCCGACGGCGCGAGCTACGAGCTGCGGCGCAAAATCGGGGAGCATCACAGGATTGGAGTGGAGCGGGTATTTGCGGCGTCGGGATCGGTCGAGGTGCTCAACCTGCTCGCGTTTCTTTATCTGCGGCCGGGACTGAACTCGGTTTACTCGGAGCATTCGTTCGCTATTTATCCGCTGGTGACGGCGGCCGCCGGCGGAGAGCATCGGGTGGCCAAGACCAGCGATGGATTCTCGCACGACCTCGAGGCGATGGCGGCGGCGATCGACGCCAACACGCGAATAGTTTTTCTCGGCAATCCGAACAATCCGACCGGCACGATTTACCGGCGCGCCGAATGGAAGCGGTTTTTGGAGGGCGTTCCGGAGAACGTGGTGATCGTCGCCGACGAGGCGTACTTCGAATTCGTGCGCGACCCGGGTTATCCCGACTCGATGGACGACCACGACGATCGCCGGCTGATAATCACGCTCAGGACGTTTTCGAAAATTTTCGGGCTGGCGGGGCTTCGCGTCGGATACGCGGTGGCGCGGCCGGACATGATCCAGATGCTGCATAACGTGCGCCAGCCGTTCAACGTGACGTCGCTTGCGCAGGTGGCGGCGATCGCGGGGATGGACGACCGGGCGCATATCGCCAGAACGCTGCAAGTCAACGCCGAGGGGATGGATTACCTGGAGGGCGAGTTCGCGCGGCTCAGGGCGCCGTTCGTGCCGAGTCACGCGAATTTTTTCCTGGTCGAAGTGGGAGACGGGCGCGCGGTTTACGAGAAGCTGCTGCGCAAGGGCGTGATCGTGCGCGCGATGAATGGTTACGGGTATCCGCGCCACGTGCGAATCAGCGTGGGGCTGCCGGAGGAGAATCGGCGGCTGGTCGCGGCGCTCGGCGAAGTGATGGGCGCGCAGTCATGAAGAGCAATCGAAATGCGGACTGGCTGGCGCGAGCGTTGATAGTCGCGATGTTCGCGGTCGCGGCATGGTCGTGGCCGACGGCGCCGGCGCAGATTCCGATCCACTGGAACATCGCGGGACAGATCGATGGCTACGGGTCGAAATTCGTCGGGCTGTTGCTGATGCCAATAGTCGCGCTGGCGGGGTATGCGCTTATCGGGCTGACGGCGGTTATCCGGCCCGAGCAATTCGAAGGGCGAACGATGAGTGCGCTGTCGTGGTTCAGGCTCGCGTATGTGATCGTGATGGCGGGAGTGTTCGGCGTGATCGTCGCCGACGCTGGCGGATCGAATCTCAACATGAATTACGTCATCTTCCCGCTGCTTGCAGTTATGATGATTGCGATCGCCAACCTGCTGATGCAATTGAACCGGATCAAGATGGCGAAGACGGCGCCGCCCAGCGGCGGAATCCAAGTGTGATGGCGCAGCTATTTCGGCAAATGACCGTATGCGGAGTGGGCCTGATTGGAGGTTCGCTCGCGTTGATTGCGCGGCACGCAGGCCTGGTGGGCAAAGTGATCGGGTTGGGACGGTCGCAGGCGAACCTGGACGTTGCGGTCGAGCGCGGGATGATCGACGTCGCGACCCGGGACCCGGTCGAGGCGGCGCGCGGTGCGGACCTGATCGTGCTGGCGGTCCCGATACTGACGATGCGATCGACGCTGGAAAAAATGATCGAACACACGGCGCCGGACGCGGTGGTGACCGACGTCGGAAGCGTGAAACTCTACGTGGTGCGCGAACTCGAGCCGCTGATCACGGGAAAGAGATCGATTGTCGCGGCGCATCCGGTGGCCGGCAAGGAAACGACGGGCGCAGCGGCGGCGGACCCCGGGCTGTTTCGGGACCGGCGCGTGATAATCACGCCGTCGGCGAAGAGCACGCCCGCGGCGATCGACAAAATCGAGCAGCTATGGGACGAGACCGGCGCGTGCGTCGAGATGATGGACGCGGCGACGCACGACCAGCTCCTGGCGCGCGCCAGCCATCTGCCGCAGATAGTATCGAGCGTGCTGGCGGCGGCGCTTAAAGGCGAGAGAGTCGGCGACAAGATTGCGGCGGAGTACGGCGCGGGGGGCCTGCGCGATACGACGCGGCTGGCGGCGTCGTCGTGGGAGATGTGGCGCGACATTTTTGTGACGAATCGCGAGGCGATCGCGGCGGCGCTGAAACTTTACGCCGGGACGTTCGCGGAATTTCAGCGGGCGGTCGAGGCGGGCGACATGGAAGGCGTCGAGAAGATTTTCAATCGCGGCCGGGCGATGCGGGAAGAGATCAGATGAGCCGCGAGAGACCAATAATCGCGATTGACGGACCGGTTGGAGCGGGAAAATCCGTGGTGGCGCGCGCGCTGGCGCGCGAGCTTGGGTTCTCGTACCTGAACACGGGCGCGATGTATCGCGCGGTCGCAATCGCGGCGCGCGCGGCGGGCGTCGGCCCGGACGACGCAAACGCCGAAGCGCGGTTGGGGCGGGTGCTGGCGGCGATAAAGATCAAGTTCGATGGCGAGAAGGTAATGCTCAACGATCGAGACGTGAGCGCGTCGGCAGCCGAGCCGGAAATCGGCGACCTGGCGTCGCGGTTCTCGGCGCTCGGCGCGGTGCGCGCGCGGATGCGCGAGTTGCAGCGCGCGGCCGGTGCGGACGGGGGAGTGGTGATGGAAGGACGCGATATCGGCACGGCGATTTTTCCCGACGCCGAGTTCAAGTTCTTTCTCGATGCGGACGTGAAGACGCGAGCGCGTCGCAGATTTGAAGAACTCAAGCACAAGGGCGCGTCGATCGCGGAGCATGAAGTGCTCGAGCAGCTGATCGAACGCGACCGCCGTGACAGCGGGCGTGAGCTGGCGCCGCTCAAGCGCGCGGACGATGCGATGGAGATCGATTCAACGAACCTTTCAATCGACGCGGTGGTCGCGGCGATGAAAGCGCAGATTAACGCTCGAATCAACGCCGCCAAGGACTTGAAACGAGCCTAGCCCGGTTGTAAGGATTGCACAGCCCCGAAGTCCCGGAAGGTCCCACTAAATGGAGAAAGCGTTGCCTGAACAGATGAGCGGAGGAGAAAATGACTTTGAGTCGTTGATGGAAGAGAGTTTGAAGGCTCCCCGTCCCGGCGATGTGCTGGTTGGAAGAGTGCTTCTGATCACGCGCGACAGCGTCATCATCGACATCAACTACAAGTGCGAAGGGCAGGTTCCCCTCGACGAATTTCTTGACCATGAAGGGCATTCGACGGTCAAGGAGGGCGACGAGGTTGACGTGTACTTCGAAGGCGCCGAGACCGACAACGGCACGGTGATGCTTTCGCACGCGAAGGCCGAGAAGTTCAAAGTCTGGCGCGAACTCGACAAGGCGTTTCAGTCGGAGACGCCGGTCGAAGGCGTGGTGCTCGGCAAAGTCAAAGGCGGACTGAAAGTCGATATCGGGGTGCCGGCGTTCCTGCCGGGATCGCATGTCGATATTCGTCCGGCGCGCAATCTGGACAGATACGTGGGACAGCGCGGCCGCTTCCGAATCCTGAAGTTCAATCGCGCGCGCGGCAACGTGGTGGTCTCGCGGCGCAGCGTGCTCGAGCGCGAGCGCGCATCGCTCAAGGAACAGACGCTCAAGGTGCTCGAAGAGGGCGTGATCCTCGAAGGCACTGTGAAGAATATTACCGACTACGGCGCGTTCATCGATCTCGGCGGAATCGACGGGCTGCTGCATATCACGGACATGGCATGGGGCCGATTGCAGCATCCGTCGGAAGTGCTGAAGGTCGGGGACAAGGTCAAGGTCGTCGTGCTGAAATACGACGCCGAGCGCGAGCGCGTGTCGCTGGGAATGAAGCAGATCATGCCCGACCCGTGGACCAAGGTGGCGGAAGCGTATCCGCCGGGCACGCGAATCAAGGGCAAGGTCGTCAGCGTGACCGACTACGGCGCGTTCGTGGAGATCGAAAAGGGTGTCGAGGGTTTGATCCACGTCTCGGAGATGAGCTGGAGCAAGCGCGCGGTTCATCCGTCGAAGGTCGTGAATCCCGGCGACATGGTGGAAGTGCAGGTGCTCGGGGTTGACGAGGCGAACCGAAGAATTTCGCTCGGACTCAAGCAGACCGAGGCGAATCCGTGGGAAGAACTCGGGCACAAGCATCCGATTGGCAGCCAGGTCAAGGGCAAGGTCAAGTCGATCACGGACTTTGGCGTGTTCGTCGAGATCGAGCCGGGGATCGACGGGCTGGTGCACATTTCGGACTTGTCGTGGACCAAGAAGATTCGGCATCCGAGCGAAGTGTGCAAGAAGGGCGACGAGCTGGAGGCGACGGTGCTCGGCATCGACGTCGAGAACGAGCGCGTGAGCCTGGGCGTCAAGCAGCTTTCGACCGACCCGTGGGATACGGTGGCGGAGCGTTACCCGCTGAACACGCGAATTCATGGCAAGGTCAGTTCGGTGGCGGACTTCGGCGTGTTCGTCGAGATCGAGGAAGGAATCGAAGGGCTGATCCATATCTCGCAGCTCAGCAACGAGCGAGTGGACAAGCCGTCGTCGCTGTACAAGGTTGATGACGAGTTGGATGCGCTGGTCGTGCAACTCGATCCCAAGGAGCGGCGGATAGGGCTGTCGATCAAAGCAATCAAACAGCACGAGGAGCGCGAGGAAATGCAGGCCTACCTCAAGCGCGAGCATGAGGCGGCGCGGTTCTCGATGGAAGATATCCTGAAAGAAGAACTCAAGCTCGATCGCGACGACGGCGAACGGCGCGCGGCGCGCGGCGGCAAAACCAGCTAGGCGGGGAGCGCTTCGATCAAAGCGGGGCGCGGACGGCGGCGAGATCGATGACCAAGCGGGAAATCATCGAAGAACTACTGGCGCGCCGGCAGAAGTTTACCCATCGCGAGTCGGAGACAATCGTGAATGCGATGTTCGACGCGATGGCCAACTCGCTGGCGTGCGGCGAGCGGATCGAAGTCCGCGGCTTCGGCAGTTTCGCGGTGAAGCAGCGTCGCGCGCGCCAAGGCCGCAATCCCAAGACCGGGCAGTTGGTCCGAGTCGACGCCAAGCAGATTCCGTTTTTCCGGGCGGCCAAGGAACTCCGAATCGAAGTTAATGGCGCCGAAGAAGCGGGTCGTTAAGCGGCGTGACGCGGCGCAGCCTTCCGCGGCAGGTCTGCGGCTGTGGGCGCCGTGGCGGTACGAGTATCTGCGCAGTCTCCGCTCCGACCACCAGGCCTGCATCTTCTGTTTCGGCAGGTTGTCCGAGGTTGAGCGACGAGAACGCCTGGTTCTGTTCGAGAATCGCGACGTGCTCGTGATGCTCAACAAATATCCCTACAACAACGGACATATCATGGTGGCGCCGCGAAGCCATGTCGCGTCGCCGGAGTTGCTGGCGCGAGCGGATCGAGCGGTGCTCGGCGACGCGGTTGCGGCGTCGATAAAGGTGATGCGCGCGAGTCTGCATCCGGCCGCATTTAACGTCGGCGCCAACCTGGGCCTCGCCGCGGGGGCGGGATTCGCCGAGCACATGCATTGGCATATCGTGCCGCGCTGGGCCGGAGACAACAATTTTATGCCGGTGCTTGCCTCGACGCGTGTGCTATCACAGAGTTTGGAAGACGGTTACGAGCAATTGCGCCCGATTTTCAAAAATCTCGGCGCTGAATTATCTTAAGATCCAGTAATCAACCTGCGGGATTCGCGATGAATGAAGGACTGCTGAAAATCCGGACGCTGGGCGAACTCAAGAGCGCGGGCTACCAGACCATGCCGGTGCGGATGGAGATGCGCAAGAATTTGCTCGAGCGGCTGCGCAGCAAGGAGCAAATCCTGCCGGGGATCGTGGGCTATGAAGAGACGGTAATTCCGGAGATCGAGAACGGCGTGCTCGCGGGACATCATATGATTTTTCTCGGCGAGCGCGGGCAGGCGAAATCGCGAATAATAAGATCGCTGGTCGGATTGCTGGACGAGTATGTGCCGGTGGTCGCGGGATGCGAAATCAGCGACGATCCGTTTGCGCCGATATGCCGCCGATGCGTGAAGCTGAAGGAAGAAAAAGGCGACGCGCTTGCGATTGGATGGACCGGGCGCGACAGCCGATACGCGGAAAAGCTCGCGACGCCCGACGTTTCGGTGGCGGACTTAATCGGAGAGATAGATCCGATCAAAGTGGCCGAGGGGCGCTACCTGGCCGACGAGGAAACGATCCATTACGGACTGATCCCGCGCACCAATCGCGGCATCTTCGCCATCAACGAGCTGCCCGACCTGACCGAGAAAGTGCAGGTCGGACTGTTCAACCTGATGGAAGAGAAGGACGTCCAGATCAAGGGCTACAAGATTCGCCTCGCGGTCGATGTGGTGTTCGTGGCGAGCGCGAATCCGGAGGACTACACGTCGCGCGGGCGAATTATCACGCCGCTCAAGGATCGTTTCGACGTCCAGATTCGCACCCATTACCCGAAGACGATCGAGCACGAGATTGCGATCATGGAGCAGGAAGCGATGCATCCGCCGCGCGTGGGCGTGGAGGTGCGGACTGCGCAGTTCATGAAGGACATCCTGGCGCAGATTACGTTCGAGGCTCGGGCGTCGAACGAGATCAACCAATCGTCGGGGGTGTCGGTGCGCGTCACGATCAACAATTTCGAATCGGTGATTTCCAACGCGGAGAAACGCGCGGTGCGAAACGCGGAGAACGAGATCGTGCCGCGGATTTCGGATTTGCATTCGCTGTATGCGTCGACGGCCGGGAAGATCGAACTCGAGTATGTCGGCGAAGACAAGAAAGAAGACGATTTGATCGAGCGGCTGATCAACCGCGCGGTGCTGAAGGTTTTCGATCGCTATTTGAAGCTCGACGATTTGAAGAAGGTCTCGAGCTACTTCGAGCAGGGCTGGGGGGTCGAGGTTTCGGACAGCGCGCCGTCGTCGGAATACATGGAACCGCTGCGCGAAGTGACGGGACTGCGCGAAGTGATCGCGCTGCTGGGACCGTTCGAGACGCCGGGGCTGATGGCTGCCGCGAGCGAATTTATTTTCGAGGGCCTGCATCTGCATCAGAAGCTCAACAAGGACCGCCAGGGCGGACGCTTCGCCTATCACGCATGACGCGCAGGGAATTGGGCATGGTCGCCACCCGCTATACGCAGTGGGACGGGACCCAGCGGCTCAAGCTCGACGCCGACAAGGTGTTCGAGAAGCTGGCGGAGTATCTCTCGTACACCGACGACGTGCGCCAGGCGATGGACTGGATGATGCGGCAGGGGATGGACTTTGACGGCGTGCGGGTGATGGGGCTGGAGGAGTTTATCGAGCAACTGCGCCAGGAGATGCGCCAACGCCATCGCGACTTCAACCTGAAGAACGCGCTCTCCGAGATGGAGCAGAAGCTCGAGGCCATTTTGAATCGCGAGCGGGCCAAGCTGGAATCGCTCAAGGGGCAAAAGCCCGGCGTCGAGGAAAAACAGCGCGAGTTGTCGCGCATGCCGCGCCGCCTGTCGGAGGCGATGCGCAAGCTGGAGGGCCACGAATTCGAGGACGCGCAGGCCAAGGCGGACTTCGACGAGCTGCTCAAGGAATACGAAAATATTCGCGACCTCGAGAATTTTCGCGATCGCAATCAGCACATGTTCCACGGTCCCAAGAGCCTCGGCTACGACGACGCGCTCCAGTTGATGCGCGAAATGGAGCGGATGCGCCAGCTCGAACAGGACCTGATGTCGGGCAACTTCGACACGATCTCGATGGAAGACCTGCAGCAGATTTTAGGCCAGCAGGCGGGCAAAGATTTTCAAAATCTCAAACAGGTGATGGTGCTGCTGACGCAGTCGGGCTACATGGTGCCGAAGGGCGATCATTTCCAGCTCTCGCCCAGGGGCGTGCGGCGAATCGGGCAACTGGCGCTGCGCGACATTTACCAGAACCTGTTGAAGGATCGTTCCGGCGGCCACCTGACGGACCATCGCGGCATCACGGAGATGCGTCCGGAGCAAACCAAGCCGTACGCGTTCGGCGATCCGCTGAATCTGAACCTGGTCGCGACGTTGAAGCATGCGCTGGCGCGCAAGCCGGGCGTTCCGCTGGATCTGCGGCCGGAAGATTTCGAGATTTACGAAAACGATTACGCCAGTTCGTCATCGACGGTGCTGTGCCTGGACATGTCGTGGTCGATGAGCTGGGAAGGGCGGTTTGCGGCGGCGAAGAAAGTCGCGATGGCGATGGAGACGCTGATTCGCTCGAAGTTCCCGCGCGACTTTTTTGCGATCGTCGGCTTTTATACGCGCGCGGTTGAGTTGAAGCTCAAGGATCTGGCCGAAGCGTCGTGGAACATGGGCGATCCGTTCACCAATCTGCAGGACGGGTTGCGGCTCGCTTCGGATTTGCTCGGGCGCCATCCGTCGCGCAATCAGCACATCATCGTGATCACCGACGGGCAGCCGACCGCGTACTTCCTGAACAAGCGGCTGTACTGCGAATGGCCGCTGTCGTTCGGCGGCATCAGCATGCGCGCGGCGCAGGAGACGCTGAAGGAAGTCGAGCGGATCACGCGCAAGGGAATCACGATCAACACGTTCATGCTTGACGATTCGCCCAGCCTGCACGCGTTCGTGGACAAGATGACGCAGATCAATCGAGGCCGCGCGCTGTTCACCCGTCCCGACCGTCTCGGCGAATACATGCTGGTCGATTATCTTGCCAAGAAGCGCAAGCGAGTCTGAACGCCGCGTGCGCCAGCGGCCGCCTCCGTCAGCCGAAGTGCGGGCAGACGCCGGCGCGGCGGAGGCTGCGCGGCCGGGCACGATTTACCCGGGCGATTGCGTCGAGGTGATGCGCACGTGGCCCGACGCGTCCTTCGACGCGTGCATCACGGATCCGCCGTACAACATGAGCCGGCGCAAAGGGCTCAAGTGGGCATTCAGCTCGCACGTCACGATGGATGAACAGTGGGATCGGTTCAGCAACGATGACTACTTCGAATTCACGCGGCGGTGGCTTTTGGAAGTGTGCCGGCTGGTGCGCGCCAACGGCAACATCCTGGTCTTCGGCAGCTTCCACAATATCTACGTGATCGGATTCGTTCTTGAGCACGTGCTGGGCCGGCGCATCCTGCAGCAAATCACGTGGTTCAAACCCAACGCGCAACCCAACATCACGGGCCGGCTGCCGACCGAGAGCACCGAGTACATTATCTGGGCGTGCAACAATACGCCCGAGCGCGCGACCAAGTGGACGTTCGACTATGCGCGGTCGAAAGAAATCGGCGGCGGCAAACAATTGCGCAACCTGTGGCAGATTCCATGCACGCCGCGCTCGGAGCGCCGGCTTGGGAGTCATCCCTCGCAAAAACCGGCGCAACTGCTCGAACGGATCGTGACGTTGTGGACGAAGCCGGAAGACGTGATTCTCGATTGCTTTCTCGGCACTGGCACGACGGCGGCGGCCGCGGCTCAACTGGGCAGGCGCTGGGTGGGAATCGAGCGCGACGCGGGATATATCGAGATCGCCAAGCAGCGGCTCGGCGCCAGCGCGTAGAGAGTCGAGACTCCTAGCGGCCGGCGGCTTGACGCTTCTCGATCGACGCGGGCAGAGTCCAGGTTCCGCCGATTTGACGTATCACAATTCGATCCTGCTGAATCCCGGCTGCGGCGATTAGTCGTTGCATCGGTTCGTGCATCGGCTCCTTCGACAGCCTGAACGTGCCCCAGTGAATGGGAATCAGGTAGCGCGCGCGCGTCTGCTGGAACATCGCCCAGACCTGTTCGGGATTTGCATGATTGTAGATCCACGGGTCGTAGGCGCCGATCGAGAACGCCGCCACGTCCGGCGGCGTCGATGCGAGGCTCGCGAAGAGATCGGTCTGGGCGCTGTCGCAGGCGAGCAGCATCCGGTGGCCGTTTTTTTCGAGCACATAACTGTCGAAGCCGTAGGTCTCGCCGAGCGGAGGCCATCGGCGACCCCAGTGCCGCGCGCCCATCGCGCGGATGGTGAGTCCGTTGACGACGGTGGTCTCGCCCCACTTGAGTTCGCGGACGTCGCTGAAGCCCAGCGGCGCGATAAGGCTCGAGCACTGTTCGCACGCAACCACGACCGCGCTCTTGGGCAGCGCCTTGAGCGACGGCAGGTCGAGATGGTCCATGTGCGCGTGCGTGATCAGAATGAGGTCGATGTGCTGCAATCGCGCGGGCGTCAGCGGCGGATCGACGAATCGTTTTGGTCCGATCGTAAGAATCGAGCCGATCGACATGCCGACGTGCGAGAACAGGGTGGGGTCGGTGATCACGCGCGTGCCGAAGAAATTCATGAGCAGGGTAGCGTGGCCAAGATTTGCGATCGTGAGCGAGTTGTCGGGCCACGATGCGGGCTCGAGAGGCGGATGCGAATGGGCGGGGCCAGCGTTCATCTCCAGAGGGTACGACCTCGCGGCAAACAGCGCCAGCGAAAACAGGGCGACGGCGGCGATCACTCGCGGCCGGGATCGCAGCAGGCGCGACGGATGGAACGAAATCGAATTCACTTCTCCGGCGCTGGTTTGAAGCAGGGGAGTTCCTTGACCAGCACGTAACTGTAGGAACGATCATGCCACTTGAACGTTCCGACGCCGGCGCCGAACGCCCCGGTCATCGAGTCAAACTGTTCGCTGTCGGAAACGTTAACCACGTTGGCGGGAGCGTAGGCGAGATATTCCGGCTTGTCGGGCTCGATCATTTGATAGAGCGGCGGATTGAAGAGGAGATTTGCGATGCCGGGCTTCGGCTGCCAGCCGTTTTCGGGCCCGTCTTGGGTGCGAACCATCCTCCAGGTTGGCGTGCCGGCATTCTCTCCGATCTTCCACTGGCGTGAATCGATCAACCCGTCTTTGTTCTTGCGGACTTCCTCGACGCCGGGCAAAACGCGCAGCAGTTGATCGCATTTGTCGGCGTTGTCCTCTTTGGAAGCTCCGGTGCTGCCGCCCTCTTTCATCGCAACCCCGGCGGCGATGACCTGGGCACTGCCGGCGGCGACCATCGGGACAACGGTGGTCACCACGCCTATAGCGCCCAACGCGCATCCCGAGCACGCGGCCGCGAGCGCGATTACGATCACCATGGACGCAATCCTGCGCGCGACGAAATTGCTCACTTTCTCACTTTTTCGCTTTTCACTTTTTACCGGTTCACGGCTTGCGCGCGATCACCATCGAGGAGGTGAACGGAGGGCTTGGCAGCGCCTCGTGGCTGATATCGACGAAGCCGGCGTCGCCGAGCCATCGGGAGACTTCTTCAAATGAATAATCGCGCCCGCGCGTGGCCAGCAGCAGGTAGAGGGCGAAAATCGCGCCCGGCCTCGGCTCGGTGAGGTCGGCATTCATGATGTGATCCTTGATGATCATCATGCCGCCCGATTCGAGCGCGCGAAAGCACTTGCGGAAGAGTTGAGCGTTGGCCGTTTCATCTTCGTTGTGAATTATATTCGACATGAACAGGGCTCCGCATGGGCCCGGGATTTCATCATACAGGTAATCGACGCGGACCAAATCGATTCGCGCCAACGCCGCGGGCTCGCGCTCGGCGAGGATTCTGCGCGCAACTTCGAGAGTGGCAGGCAAATCGTAAATCGCAGCGCGCAGACGGGGCCATCGGCGGAGCATCGCGGCAACGTAGGTTCCCGGCCCTCCGCCGATGTCGGCGATCATCGAGACGCGGCTGAGATCGAGCCGATTGGTGACATAAGTCGGATCGCCGCGGGCGCGAGTGAGGCTATCCATGGCGCGGATGAATCGTTCGGTCTCCTCGGGACGGCTTTGAAACATGTCGGTCGGGCGCGCGGGAGCGCCGGTGCGAATGGTTTGTTCGAGATGCGTCCAGGTTTCAAAGATCGCTTCGTCGAACAGAATCAAGCCGCCAAGGTATTCGGCGGACGAGCGGAGCAGGTAGCGTCGCGACGTATCAGTGAGCGCGTAGCGATTGGCGCGTTTGGCGAGCAAGCCGAGCGCCACCATCGCATTGGCTATCAGAGCCGTCGCGCGGCGATTGGCGGAGATGGCGTCGGCGAGAGCGGCGTCGTCGAGCGGCGAGGACTCGAGAACTTCGAAAATTTCCAGCTTGAGCGCGGTCTGGATGGCGCGCGCTTCGGCGTGACCTGAGGCCAGCGCGGCGAGTTCGGCGAAATCCATCGCTGCGCGCCCGCCTTTCAGCGGATGAAGTCCTGCGTAACGTTGTTACGCGTGGCATCCATAGTTGAACTCAGAACTTGAACCACCGGCGTTCGCAGGCGCCATTCCTTTCACCGATCGCGACGCGATGGTCGCCGGGCGGCGTCGCGCTTCAATTTCCAGCTATCGCGCCACCTACCGGATGTCAATGCGAACAATTCCTGCGACAAGACGACGCTTGCCGACGACAGACCGGCTCTTGCACGACCGCCGATGTGATCCGGTTTGAAAGATCAGTCGAGGGTCTTGTGAAATCTGAGCGTTGCCAGCGTGAGCGCACCCGATCCGAGCAGGGTCATCGCAAGCATCTGTGGCCATAGCACTCCCAGTCCGACGCCCTTGATGAAAGTTCCGCGCAGGACGACGAGATAGAAGCGCAGCGGATCGAGATAGGTGATCAGCTGCAGGGCGTGGGGCATGCTCGCGATCGGATAGCCGAACCCGGACAGCATGATTGCCGGTGTGACGTAGAAGAAGGCGAGCGAAAAAGACTGCTGTTGCGTCCAGCAGATCGTGGAAATCAGCAGTCCGACGCCGAGCGCACTCGACAGGAAGAGCGTTGTGCCGAGCAGCAGAACGAAAACGTTGCCGCGAAACGGAACCTGGAACCATAGCGTTCCCGCGATGGCGGTGATGATCACGGTGGCGAGGCCGACCAGCAGAAATGGAAGAGTTTTGCCGACGATCAATTCGGCAGGGCTGATCGGCGTGACCATCAATTGTTCGAGCGTACCGATCTCCCGCTCTCGCACCACGGCGAAGGCCGTTAGCGTGATGACCGTCACGAGCAAAACAGTTCCGATCACGCCGGGCACGAAAAACCATCGGCCCTCGAGGTTCGCGTTGTACCACGGACGCTCCTGGAGTTCGATGCGCGGCGCGAAGGTCATGAGCGCTGGTCTGAGCCGGTCGGCAAGTTGGAGTTGATAGTCCTGGGCAAATCGCGTCGCAATCTGATTGATATATCCAGCGGCGATCAACGCAGTATTCGAGTCAGTGCCGTCGAGCACGGCCTGCACCGGCGCAGTCCGGCCCTTGCGCAGCAGTTCGGCGAAGCCCGGCTGAATCTGCAGCACCAGGACGACGCGGCGATGATCAAGCAGGGAGGTGATTTGCGATTCATTTTGCAGGATGTAGCGCACCTGGAAGCGGCTGCTGGCGCTGAAGCGCTCGAGGAACTCGCGGCTTTCCGGGCTGTGGTCGAAATCGAGCACGGCGGTCGAAACGCGATTCACTTCGTAGGTCGCGGCGTACCCGAATATCAGCATCTGCAGCAGCGGCGGCACGATTAGCGAAAAGCGCGCATGCTTGTCGCGGAACAAGTGGATGAATTCCTTGACCAGAATCTGGCGCAGCCGCTCGATCACGTCAGCCCCTCATGCCAGCGACTTGTGGAACGATCGTTTAGCTAGGAACACCATGATCAGGGCATAAGCGACGAGTGCAATCAAAGGACCGGCGAGAGCGCCGAGGCCGCTGCCGCGCAGAAATACGCTCTTTAGTATGACTATGTAGTAGCGCGCGGCGATGACGTAGGTGAACGGCTGTACGCCAAGCGGCATCTGCTCGATTGGAAACGTGAATCCCGACAGCAGGAACGAGGGCAGGAAGGTGGCCACCAAACCTATTTGGCTCGCGGCAAGCTGATTCTTCGTGACGACGGAGATCCAGAATCCAAGCCCCAGAATCGCTGTCAGGTAAATTCCCGAGCCGACGGCCAGCGTGGCGAGCGAACCGCGAAAGGGGACCTCGAACCACCATACGGCGATCGCGGCGCAAACGGCGGTATCGAGCATGCCGAGGGCGAAGTAGGGAAGCAGTTTGCCGATGACGATTTCGAGCGCGGTTACGGGAGTCGAGATGAGTTGTTCCATCGTGCCGCGCTCCCACTCGCGCGCGATGGTCAGCGACGTGAGCAACACTCCGATGACAGCCATCACGATCGCGGCGACACCCGGCACGATGAAGTTTTTGCTCTCGAGGTCCTCGTTGAACCAGGTGCGGACTTCAACCGATAGCACAGGATTGACCGTGGGCGCGTTGGACTTGCGGAGATAGTCGGCCTGAACGGTGGCGCCATAAGCGCCGAGAACGCCCTGAGCGTATCCGATCGCGAGCTCAGCGGTGTTGGCATCGGAGCCGTCAACGAGCGCCTGTACGTTCACCGGCCGTCCGTCGTGGAGGCGCGCAGAGAAGTCGTGCGGAATCACAATCGCGAGCTGGCATCGGCCGTCGTCTAGAGCGGCGGCCAGCGCACGGTAGTCGGTGACCGTGGCGACCAGATCAAAATACTCGGAGGACTCAAAGCGCTTGAGAAGATCCTGGCTCGCCGGACTGCCTTCGCGATCGAACGCGAACACCCGGATGTGCCTGGTGTCGAGATTGATGCCGTAACCGAGCACCGTCATGAGCATCAGCGGCATGAGCAGGACGATCAACAGGCTGCGGAAGTCGCGCAGTACCTGGAAAACTTCCTTGCGCGAGACGGCGAGCAGGCGGCGAAGACTCATGACGGCAGTTCCGAAGGGCAGTTGGCGCCGCGTCCAGTGGTCAATGCGACGAACGCATCTTCGAGGCTCGGGCGAATCGGTTGCAGGCTGGTGACTGAGATTGCGTCGGCCTCGAGCGCGGCGCGAATCGCGGGTGCAGCCGCCGCATCGGATACGACCAGATGCAGCGCGTTGCCGAAGACGGCGACGTCGCGAACGCCGTCGAAGCGGCGCAGGCGTTCAATGGCCTCGCCGAGCCGATCGCATTCGAGCAGCAGCAACCAGCCCTGGATTGACCCCAACTTGAGTTCGGTGGGCGTGCCCAGCGCGATCAATTTGCCGCCATTCATCAATGCAAGGCGGTTGCAGTATTCGGCTTCGTCCATGTAGTGCGTGGTGACGAAGATGGTGACGCCGTCGCCGCTCATCCGCTGAATCAACTCCCAGAACAGACGGCGCGAGAGCGGATCGACGCCCGAGGTCGGTTCGTCGAGAAATACGATTGGCGGGCGATGCAGAACGGCGCAGCCGAGTGCGAGGCGCTGCTTCCATCCGCCGGCCAGGGTGCCGGTCAGGTTCGACTCGCGGCCGCGCAGCCCGGCCATCTCGAGCGCCCAATCGATCCGCCCGCGCAACTCGGCCGCGGGGACGCCGTACATCCCCGCATAGAAGCGCAAATTCTCGAAAACGGTCAGATCGGCGTAAAGCGAAAACTTCTGCGACATGTAGCCGATGTTGCGGCGGATCAGTTCGGGCGATTGGACAACGTCGTAGCCGGCGACGATAGCGCGGCCGGAGGTGGGGCGCAGCAATCCGCACAGGATTCGAATCGTGGTCGATTTTCCCGAGCCGTTGGGTCCGAGAAACCCGAAGACCTCGCCGGTTCGCGTCTGAAACGAAATGCGATCGACGGCGGTGAAATCGCCAAAACGCTTGACCAGGTTTTCGACTTCGACCGAGTTGCCGTTGGAGCGCGTCATGGTGCAGGGTGCGCCGAGTCTTTGCGCACGGCCTCGACAAAAAGATCTTCGATGGTCGGCGTGACGCGGACGATCTCGTCAAATGGAATCTGATTGCCGATCAACCGCGCGCTGAGGTCGCGGATGCGCCGGTCGGCATCATCGACAAACAGATGAAGCGCGTCGCCGACCAGTACTACGCTCGAGACGCCGTCGGCGGCAGCGAGCGCGTCTCTGATCCGGCGCGCCTCCGACGACACGATCGATACGACCGAGCCCTGGAGTCGCGACTTGAGACGTGCGGGCGAGTCGCAGAAGAGCAGGCGCCCTTGATGAAGCAGCGCTATCCGATGGCATCGCTCGGCCTCGTCGAGGTACGCGGTGGAATTGACGACGGTGACGCCCTGGCCGGCGAGCGAATAGAGCATCGCCCAGAACTCGCGCCGCGAAACCGGATCGACGCCATTGGTCGGCTCGTCGAGCAGCAGCACGCGCGGGGTGTGTATCAGGGCGCAGACCAGGCCGAGCTTTTGCTTCATTCCACCGGAGAGCTTGCCGGCCAGGCGGGCGCGGAACTCGCTCATGCCGCATGCTTTCAGCAGTTCGGCGGCGCGCGCCTCGCGGTCCGATCTGCGAACGCCAAACAAGTCTGCGTAAAATCGGATGTTCTCGTTCACCGTCAAGTCTTCGTAGAGGCCGAAGCGCTGCGGCATGTAACTGATGAGATGCTTGACGCCTTCGGGGTCGCCGACCACGTCGCATCGTGCGACGGTCGCGGCGCCGGCGTCGGGCGGGAGCACTCCGGCGAGGATGCGCATGATCGTGGTTTTGCCGGCACCGTCGGGTCCGACAATGCCGAAGATTTCACCGGGCGCGACGTCGAAGCTCAGGTGATCGATCGCACGGACGCCGGGGAAATCCTTGACCAGCTCGCGGACGACGACCGTCTTGTCATCCACGACTGTTGCCGCTTTGCACGGGAGGGCCGAGGTGAATTGTCGCGTCTGCGGGCATCCCGGGCTTCAGTTCGTGACGGGGATTTTCGACGTCGATTTTGATTCGATAGACCAGCGTCACGCGCTCCTTGTGAGTCTCGACGCTCTTGGGCGTGAACTCGGCCTCGGAAGCGATGAAGGAGATTTGCCCCGGATACGCCTTGCCGGGCCAGGTGTCGGTGTGAACCGTCGCCGCCTGGCCCCATCGGATTCGACCGAGATCGGTTTCGGCCACGTAGGCGCGCAGCCAGACGTGATCGAGGTCGGCAATCGTGACGACGGGCGTGCCCGGCTGCATCACTTCGCCGAGCTCGGTCTGACGCGTGATAATGACGCCCGAGAACGGCGCGCGCAGAGTGGTGTAGCCAAGCATGATCTTCGCGAGCTCGAGATTTTCGCTGGCGTTGCGGATGTTCGCCTCGGCGACCGCAATGTCCTGTTGCGCGCTACGTTCCATCGCGACGTCTCGTTGCATCGCGGCGCTCGACTGCTTGAGCGCCGTCTCGGTGTGGTCACGTTGGTCGCTGGAGATAATTTTTTCATTCCAGAGTTTCTGGCTGCGGCCGTAATCGAGAGTTTTTTGAGCGAGGTCGGCGTCATCGTTGGCGATCGTCGCGCGCGCGGCCTCGAGCTTCTGCATCGCCGAAGCGAGTAGCTGTTCCTGCACTCGCAGAGCGGCTTCGTTGATTGCGACCTGCTGGCGGTAATCGCTGTCGTCCAGCCGTGCCAGGATCGTTCCGGCCTTTACCCACTGGCCTTCGTCGAACGGCAATTCGACGACGCGCGATAGCACGGCCTTGAAACTGACGACGCTTTCGTGGGCTTCGATGTTGCCGGAAACGAGCAGACTGTCAGTCGAGGCTGCGTCCTTGAAAAGCAGCGCATGGGCCGCCCATGTCCCCGCGCCAAGCATCAGGACCACAACCAGAAGGACAATTCGTTTCTTCATGCGAGTTGACCGGGCCTTTTGAATGATCGGCCGCGACGAACAGCGGTGTGCGATGGTGTCGTTGGATTGCGCCGGCGTCGCGACCGAATCGGAACAGTCTCCGGTGTTTTTCCCAGGCGATCTCCAAGCCAACGCAGAAAATTCGCGCGCTGACGCATAAAGCGCGGGTCGGTAGGTTCCATGCCGTGGATGAGTCGGATCACTTGAGGCATGACGAGCGGAAACAACGCCAGCGAGAGCATCGAAATGAAAAGTTGCGTCAGATTGACGCCGCGGGGGATCGATCCCTCGCGTTGCAGCACGCGAAGGCGATCGACCGCCTTCTCGAACAGCGCGCGGCGCTCGGCTTCGGCGATGCATTTTCTGCCGCCGCTGTCGATCGCCTCCCATTCCATCAGGCGCACGAAGTCGATATCCGTGCCGCCGGCCAGGTAGATATGCGCGAGCGCGCCGGCGAAGTCGTCGGGCGTGGATTCGATGAATTCGGCGCGCTCGGCGATTTTGCGGCGCAGGATTTCGCGATAGAGATCCTGCTTGGCGCCGAAGCAGTAGTAGAGCATTCGCTTGTTCACGCGGGCGCGCCGGGCGATCGCATCGACACGCGCGCCGGCGAAGCCGCGGGCCGAGAATTCGGCGAGCGCGGCGGCGAGGATCTTTTCGCGCGTGCGGTTGAGGTTGCGGACAGTTGTGCGCGGGCCAGCCATGATTCGAGCACTCGTTAACCGGACAGTTAATTATACTATTAACTGATCAGTTAATTAAGCCGTCGCGCCGAGTGAGTCAAGGGGGACGCACGCGAGCCGGCGCCAGCCGCTCGAAAGCGGGCCAGGGACGCGGCGGGAGCCCGTTTCCCTGCCACTTCTCCTTGAACGGCCGAACGTCCACTTCGTCAGACCATCCGCTGCGGTCCTGATGCGCGAGATACCAGTAGGTTTCGGCGGCGCTGTCCCAAGTGGCAAGCACTTGGGACAGCGCCAGTTAGCAAAGCAAGTTTCAAAGTGCAACGATGTTTTGGTCGAGC
>CALAOW010000164.1 GCA_937889395.1 uncultured Pseudomonadota bacterium
ACCTCGTTCATCATCGGTGCATCCATGGCGTTTCCAAGGGTAGTGGATTCGGCACGCGGATCAAGTGAACAAAAATGAAAAGAAGTGAAACGCGCAAATCACCTGCGCGGTGGGCGGCAGGGGCTGCGGCCCCTGCACCCGCAGTGAGAAGACGCGAAAATCTGCGCAGCGCATCTTTTCGCGACTACGCGGCAGGGGTGACCCCTGCACCCAGTGTTAAGATCGCGCTCCGTTGTCGCGCGCAGCCAATGCCGCGGGCGCGCCGTGTTTTCCTTTCTTAATACTGGCCAGCCGTGCCAACGGCCAAGGCTGAGCCCTGCACCCAGTATTAATGCCGCGCTCCGTTGTCGCGCTCGCCACTCTCCAGCGATCGCGGCTTAGCTGCCTTGACTAGGTGCGCCACCGTACTTATCTTCAAACTGCAACCGACCGCAGCAGGAGACAGGTTCCGATGTCCAGCGACAAAATCGTTCATGTTACCGACGCGAGCTTCGACGAGGAAGTTCTGAAGTCATCCACTCCTGTTTTGATCGATTTCTGGGCGCCGTGGTGCGGACCATGCCGCACGATTGCGCCGATACTCGAGGATCTTGCGGGCGAGTACTCCGGACGTCTCAAAGTCGTGAAGATCAACGTTGACGACAATCCGCAGACGCCGGGACGTTACGGCGTCAGGGGCATCCCCAACTTGCTGATCATCAAGGGCGGCCAGGTCAAGGAACAGATCATCGGCGCGGTGCCCAAGGGCAGGCTGGTCCAGGCCGTGGACAGCGCTATCGCGTAAGCACGATCAGCCAACCCGAAATTTCCCGATCACTATGTTATGCGGAACCCACCGTGGGTTGCAGGGGTGACCCCTGCACGCAGTGAAAAGGCCGCGCTCCGTTGTCGCGCGCGGCCCGAGGTAATGGCTTAATACTGCGCTGCCGTCGCCACGGCCAGGGGTGACCCCTGCACCCGGCGCTAAGAGGAGATGCGGCCTGACGGCCTGTTAGAACAGGTAAGGGGGAAGAGGGAGGACGCACGATGGTTGTGGCTCGATGCGCGCTCGCTCGGTGATGCCCTAGTGTGAGTGCGTTTGACGCACGCCCACCAAGCCAACCCCAGGAAACCGTCTCTCAAGACTGCAGTGCCGCTAACATTTCTCGGCAGTTCGCGAAATAGTAGAGGCCGTCCACATCGCTCAGCGGCGCTCGGTAAGCATGTGTGCCACACGAATCCTTTTGGAAGTCGAGTACGAAATTCAACGAGTGAAAGAGATTTTCGTCCATGTAAAGCTCTGCCGGACGGTGCTCTCCTCTGGCGATGGCCGCTCGTGCGGCCTCTTCGATGGATTTCAGTTGAGCGAAAGGCAAGCCCAGACTGTTGAGACAGATGTGATTCTTGGTGGCTGACACATGCAACAGCGGGTCGTCATAATATTCGTTGCTGCCTTGCGTAAGTACCGCGTAGATGTCGAGTCCAAGCACGTCTCTATAAATCGATTGAATTTCTGAAATCAGTCGAATGAATGTCTCAGGCGCATAGTTGTATTTGATGTGGCTGTCACGCATCCCCGCCGACCAATTGCTCTTCAACAGCAAACTATCTGCGAACGAAATGAATGAAACCGCAGGATACTCCTTTGCGACACCGTCGATTCTGTCTCGCAGTAGAACGAGCTTTTCTCGCGTCAGCGAATTGCGCCTGAGCGCATCTTTGACGCCAATCGCGTCAACCAGTGCAAAAATTGAATGCGCTCGCAGGTAGAGATTCTTAAACCACCCGCTTCTGACGAATACGCGTAGTGTGTCGTCGTAGCGAGCGCAGCTCACACACGCGACGAACATCTCTCGTGGCAAAGAGACCACGACTTCGTGAAATCTGGTATTGGTGTTCGGATACCACGATAGCTCAACTGCGGATTCGGTCGAGGACCGCTTTGCTGCGTAGCTGACGTAACCGATGCTCTTGAAACCCCCGCCCTCGAACCGACTCACCAAGTACTGTTCGTACTCGTTCAGCCACACCTCATCCATGAGAAACATTTCTTCGTCAGTGGGAATCTCCTCGAAGGCATATTTCTCGAAGCCCGGATGAACAAATGTTGGCGCCATTTGTTCAGAGAGAATAGCGCAATCCCTTTAGAGGAGCTAACCTGCACTCAGCAGCGCGCACGCCGGGGCATTTCGTCGCGTGCTTCATTGCCACCGAGTTTGTCATTCGCTATTGCTCTCAATGAAAGCGAACGCGCGACACGCTGAGTCAGGCGGGGGATGCTCATGAAAGATACGAGTCTTTATTCGGCCGGGATGACGTTCCCTGCACGTCTAGTGTTGGGGGCCGACCAGTTTTTTAAGGTCATGCGCTATCATTCGGAACTTGCAAGGCTCGCTTACCGCCTCGCATATAGCGACGGCGTCAAACAAGGTCTGCAAGGTCGGGACCTTGCGGCATATGTTGCGCGTTCATCGAAAGTCTATTCCGATGACCTGACAGTGCAAGCCAATGCCTATTCGGTTGTAGTGAACGAGACATGGACGGCGCGGTCACGCAATAAATCTCAAACAATGATAGCCCTCGTTCGAGAGTTAACAGGGCTTGAAGCGCGAAAGTTCGCAGGCATTGAGGAAAAACTGCGGAGCGCGAGTCGCTGGCACTCGGTTTCGGAGATTCCAAATTTCCCGTTCACAACCTTCGCTCAGATGCTGAGCGCCATCGCGGCGGGACGATGCTACATTAGTGTTTCATCACTGGGTTTTCGTCGTACAAATCTGACGAGCGGTCGCGCTCAACAAGCGTGGGGCGGATTTCTGTCTTGGGTTCCTTTCCTAGTGGTGCTCACTTCAATCGTTGTCGCGATTGCCTGGAGAAACGCGTGGATGTTACTTGGAATTCCCGCAGCGGCGTTCGGTATGATTCAGGGAGCGGCTCCTGTGAGTCTTCTCCGACCCATTTTGCTCTCTGCGCAAAACGACATCTCGATACCGCTCCCATTCAGACTAACGGCAAAAGTGCTTCTGGTGCTCACCAGTTGGTTCGTCGGAGCGTTGCTGCCTTCTCTGTTCTTCGCGTGGATGCTCTTCACGGACCGCGAAGCCCCCGCTTGGATTGTTGCGAGCTACATACTTTCGGTTAACGCCATTAGAATTTTTATCGCTCGTGGCACAATTTCGCTTCGCGCCGCAGTCAAGAAATCCGAGACATTCTTTCTCTTCGCTCTCAGTCAGGGCGATTGTGCGTTGTGCGACAGTACCACTGGTCAATTTCTGCGTCCCCCGGAGAGACCGGGCTGACTCAAGCGGCTCGCGAAGAGTAGCGCCCACGTCGCTCTCAACTGGTGCGCAAACTTATGATCGAGCTATGAACGAACCGCACGGCTACCGAAGAATATCGAGCGCATACGATTCGCGAAAAGCGCGCGGTTTCATCGAGGATCAATCGTGGTCAGTAGCCACCAGTTGCGCGGAAAAATGTTTTCCGATCATTTCGTGGCGGGCGAGGGCGACGCAGCCGGTGACGGCGCGGAGTTTGGGCGCTTCATCGCATTCTGGACCCAATATTTCATCAGGTCATCGCGATTGCGCTCGTAGGAGAATCGCGCGTCGCCGGGGATGTATGCCACCAGCATCTCGTTGTAGGCCAGCAGCATCGGCACCAGTTGCGAGTTGCGCAGGATAGCCGCGTCGGGCGGCAACACGGCTGCCATCAGCATCACGGCCAGACCCGCAAAGGCCGCCGCGATTCCCGCGCCGAGCAGGGCGCCGGCCAGGCGATCCAGCGGGCTCAGGTGGACGATCTGCATCAGCCGGATCGCCGACGAGCCGACTATCTCCACGGCCGTGAAGATCAAAGCGAAGATCGCGACGTAGCCGATTACCGCGCCGACTGCGTGCGAGGATCCGAGCTGCGTCTGGGCGAACGACCCGGCCTTGGTGTAATAGAGCGACGCGAAATAGACGGCTGCCGCCATCGACACCACCGACGTCACCATCCTGAGTGCGCCCCTTTGCAGTCCGTAGATTGCCCCGACCGCGAACAGCACGATCCCAACGTAGTCGAGTCCGTTCAGTCCGTTCATCCGCCTCCTCTCCCGCTAGCAGGCTGTTGAAAAAGTAACTTTCAACCTTTCAACGCCTGCTCCCTCTCTCTTGTCTCCCCCAAAGGGTTTTTTCACTGGTCTCCCCCTTTGGGGTTTTTCACCGGTCTCCCCTTTTGGGGGAGATGTTGTAGGTAAGAAGACAGTTTTCACGCAGGGTGTTGAAGAGCTTGAAATCGAAAGCCACGATTGATCCCAATTTTTCAATACCCTGCCAATGAGCCTAGCTGATGAACGTAAAGCGCGCGACGCGTCCGCGCTCCTGTACTTGTGCGGCGATATGCTTAAATGGGCGCATGGCGCGAGTTTATATCGAAGAGCTGTCGCATCATGCGGGAAACCGGGTCACGCTCAAGGGCTGGCTTGCGGGCAAGCGCTCGAGCGGCAAGATACATTTTCTCCAGGTGCGCGACGGCACCGGGGTATGCCAGTGCGTGGCGTCGCTCGCCGATCTCGGCGCCGACCGTTTCGCGGCGGCGGATCACATGGGCCAGGAAACCTCGCTCGAAGTGAGCGGCGTCGTGCGCGAGGACAAGCGCGCGCCGGGCGGATTCGAGCTGACGCTGAAATCAATCGAGATCGTGTCTGCGGCGACCGACTATCCGATCACGCCCAAGGATCACGGCGTGGCGTTTTTGCTCGACAACCGCCATCTGTGGATCCGCTCCTCGCGCCAGCACGCCATCCTGCGCATCCGCAGCGAAGTGGAATCGGCGTGCCGCGATTTCTTCCACGAGCGCGGCTTCGTCTTGTTCGACGCGCCGATTCTGACTCCGACTTCATGCGAGGGGACCACCAACCTGTTCGAGCTCGACTACTTCGGCGAGCGCAAGGCGTACCTGACGCAGAGCGGACAGCTCTACGCGGAGGCGGGCGCGCTCGCATTCGGCAAGGTCTATTGCTTCGGCCCGACGTTTCGCGCCGAGAAATCCAAAACGCGGCGTCATCTGACGGAATTCTGGATGGTCGAGCCCGAAGTCGCGTACTGCGACCTCGACGGCGACATGGAATTGGCCGAGCAGTTCGTGTCCTACATCGTCGGCCGCGTGCTCGAGCGCCGTGGCGCCGAGCTTAAGACCCTCGAGCGCGATACGACCAAGCTGCAGTCTGCGGCGCAGTTGCCCTACCCGCGTATCAGTTACGACGAAGCGATCGAGCGGCTGAAAAAGAAGGGCGTCGCAGTCAACTGGGGCGACGACTTCGGCGGCGACGAGGAAACCGCGCTGTCCGAGGAATTCGATCGCCCCGTGATGGTGCATCGCTACCCCACTGCGTGCAAGGCGTTCTACATGAAGCAGGATCCCGCGCGTCCCGACGTCGCGCTATGCGTCGATATGCTCGCGCCGGAGGGTCACGGCGAGATAATAGGCGGCGGCCAGCGCGAGGATGACTACGAAACGCTGCGCGCCAGGATCACGTCGCACGGACTGCCGCTTGCGCCCTTCGAATGGTACCTCGATCTGCGCCGCTACGGCTCGGTGCCGCACGCAGGCTTCGGGATGGGCATCGAGCGCATGACGGGATGGCTGTGCGGGATCAATCATATCCGCGAGACGGTGCCATTCCCAAGATTGATGGAACGCCTGGAGCCGTAAGGGATCGATGAAAAAGCAAATCACCTGCGGCCGTTGGCACGGCTGGCCAGTGTTAAGGCCGCGCTCCGTTGTCGCGCGCGGGCAGGGGTGACCCCTTGACCCACTATCAATCGCAAAATCCCGCGGACGGTCTTTTGC
>CALAOW010000165.1 GCA_937889395.1 uncultured Pseudomonadota bacterium
AGTGCGACTCCAAGGCTTCTCCGAGAACCGACCCCGCGCTCCTGAAAATGATCTAGGCGCCCGGCTTATGAAGCGTCCACCACACGTAGGCAGATGCCAGAAGGAGCGCTAGACCGAGATAGAAAAAGCCGCGAGCGGCCCGCTGATACCAGTAGTCAACCCATGCGTCTTTTCCGAATTCGTGACCGCAGGACAAGCAGACTTTGCCCCAGGTCGCGCGGAGCGGGGACTTGCAGTTTGAGCAGCGAGGAACAAACGCTGCCCGGATGACCGAGATTATTGTTCTTCGACGGCGGAAGTTTATCACACTACTGGACGGCCGGCGCCGCCATAGAACTCGCCAGCCCGCTGCCGACTGGAAAAGGGGGCAAACCCAACCGGCACCCTCCGTTTACCAAAGTGCCGCGCGATCATCTATCTGAACCGGCCGGGGGCAATTCAGGCCTGCTTCTGCCCTCCGGCGGCCTGCGACACGCGCTCCTTGGGGAATACTGTTATTTTGCGGTCTTCGCGGATGCCATCGATCGAGCAATGCCCCTCGAACAGCGCGCCTTCGTGAACCGAAAGCACGGGAGCCGTGATATTTCCGCTCAGCTTCGCCGAAGGACGGATTTCGATTCGCTGGGTCGCAACGATATCGCCGCTGAACTTGCCCGCGACCGAGACCGAGGCGGCGCGTATCTGGGCGGTAACCACGGCGGACTCGCCAATCGTGAGGCTGTCCTTCGCATTAATCTCGCCGTCGACCTCTCCGTCGATTCGCGCGGGACCCTCGAAGGAGATTTTGCCGGTGATTTTCGATCCGCGATCGAGATACGCTCTTCCCTCGGACGGAGCAGGCCCGTGCGGCGTCGTGGTGGGTTGAATGTTCGGATTCTTTTCCGGCTCTTTCGTGAACAGCGCCATCGCAAAACACTCCTGGGCGCAATCAGCCAATGACCCGCGCCGCCTGCCAAGGTTTGAGCCCAGGCTTGGCTATTAACCCATGCAAATGTAGCTGTCAAATTTATCCGGCATCTTGCTTCTTGATCCGGCGTCTGGCCGTTCTCATCATGACAGTCGCCGCAGGCGCTTCGCCGATCAATCTGGTCTAAGCTAACTCGCATTTGCATTGCGTCCGGCCCAAACGGTCGCGCCAAATTTGCCAACGGAGATTTTGGCCGCGAATTGCGCGTCACGCGCGGAAAAGCGATTTTCTCCGCTACCACATA
>CALAOW010000166.1 GCA_937889395.1 uncultured Pseudomonadota bacterium
GCCGCCCTGAAACTTTGCCTGCGCAAATTCGTCCAAGATGTGAGAGCATCGGGAATCAACAGCCCCGAAAAACTGACCGGCTTGCCCAACGCAGGAGCAAATAGGATCATTACATACGAACGCACGCCGCTTCGGCCGAGCGCTTGCATCGCGATGACAACGACAACAATTCCGGGTACAGGACGCAGCTTGATTTCCGCGCTTACGGCGGCGGTGATTGGACTCGCGATTGCGATCGGCGCAGTCGTGCCCGCCGCGGCGCAGCAGCAGGGCTCGTCGATTCCTGCGCCGCTCGTGATGCCCGGCGGTCAGGGCAAGGGAACCTCGACGCTCGAGCTGCCGTCGATGCCGGCGAAACAGGGCGGCGGCTCGCTCAACATCCCGCCGCAGGTTCCGCAAGCCGGCCAGGAGCTGGTGCTGCCGATGCGCGAGTTGCGCCAGCAGCCGGGTTACGAACAGGTCACGGTGACAGTGACCGAACCGAGCGGCACCTACGTCACCGGGCTGCAAAAGGAAGATTTCAAACTCTACATGGACGGGAAGCAGCGCCCGATAGAATTCTTTCGTCAGGACCTGAACACTCCCGTCTCGGTCGGCATCCTGGTGGACACTTCGGGCAGCATGACGCCCAAAATTCCGCAGGCGCGCGCCGCGATCGCACAGTTCCTGCGCAATTTGAATGACAAGGACGACGTGTTTCTGTTCGCGTTTTCCAGCCATCCGTTCCTGCTCCAGCCGTTCACGATCAATCACGATCTCGTGATGCGCCGGCTCGAATTGCTGCACGCATACGGGCAGACCGCTTTGTTCGACGCGATCATGCAGGGGCTGGAGATGGTGCAACGAGGCCGCTACGACAAAAAAGCGCTGCTCGTCGTCACCGACGGAATGGACAACACCAGCGCCTCGACGGTGAATAACGTCGTCGCCCAGGCGCGGCGAATGGGCGTGCTGGTGTACTCGATCGGAATCGGCGATCCTAACGGGTCCGGCTCCGGAATTGGCATCTCGATCGGACCATTCGTGGTAGGCGGCGACGATAGTGAACACGTTGACGCCGAGACCCTGCACACTCTTTCGACCGAAACCGGCGCCAGGACCTACATCATCCGCCAGGCCGGGGACGGAGAGGCTCTGCGGCGCGCGTGCGAGAACATCAGCCTCGAGTTGCGTGAGCAATACACAATCGGATTTCTCGCGCCCGATCCCAGCGCGGGCGGATACCGCAGCCTGAGAGTGGACGTTCCCGGCAAATCAGGAGCGGACGTTCGCGTCCGCAAGGGAATCGAAGTCGGCGGGCGCTCGGCGCCGACCGGCCTCGCTCCGTCGGTCGCCGGCGGACCCTGATCCATCCGGGTCGCCGCTCAGGGCGACGCGCGCTTACTCGATACAAATGGCGCGACAAATGCGCGATTCGGATCCGGCAACAGGTTCAGGAATTTCACTTCGGCGAAGTCGCCGATTAGCTGGAAACCCGAGAAGGCCGCGTTGTCCACGCGGATCCGCCGGAAGTGCGCGAGTTCGAGTCGCAAGAAGTGGCACAAAATGGTGCGGATGATGTCGCCGTGCGAGACGAACAGGATCCGCCGGCCGCTGTTCGCTCCGACCGCACGGCGCACTGCCTCGACGCCTCGCGATTGCACCTGCGCGATCGTCTCGCCACCGGGAGTCGGCGCATCCAGCGGATGCTCGCGATACTCCAGGTAATCGGCATCCTCGGCCAAATCGTCGAACACCATCCCTTCCCATCGTCCGTATTGGACTTCGGACAGTTGTGGGTCCTCGGTAACCGGGATGTCGCCGACGCCGGCAGCGATTATCTCCGCCGACTGCCGCGCGCGCGCCAGCGGACTCGTGACGATCAAATCGGGCTTTATAATCCGCGCGAACGGAATCGAGGCTTGTACCTGCGCGCGTCCGCGCTCATCGAGTTCGATTGGATTTCGGCCCATCACGCGGCCTTCGCGGTTCCATGCGGTCTCGCCATGGCGCATCAAGAGCGCGATTCCTCTCATCCCGGTTGCACCCTTCAGTTTATCCGCGACGTAAAACGGTCCCAGCGCCATCGAAATCGCCTCGGTGATGAAATTCAGCCCCCCAAAAAAAGCGGCGGGACCTCGCTCATGAGCGCCCGCCGCAATCAAACCAGATTTTCGACTGTGCTGACAGCCGCGTGATCGTTACCGCGCCGACGTTGCCGCGCCCGCATGCGCTGTCTGTTCCGCATGCGCGGCTCCGTTGGCGGACGCACCCAGGCCGCAGAACGCTTCGTAATCGATAAGCGTGGTTTGGCTGGGATGCTCGCTGCAGACGGGGCACTTCGGATCTTTGCGGATCTTCAGAACTCGCACGTAGTCCTTGTCCGACAGCGTGTCGAAGTAAACCATCTTGCCGATTAGCGGAGACCCCGCGCCAATTATCAACTTGATCGCCTCGAGCGCTTCGATCGATCCGATCAATCCCGGAAGCGCGCCGAGCACGCCGGCTTGCGCGCACGACGGCGCCATTTCCGGCGGCGCCGGCTCGGGATACAGGCATCGGTAACACGGTCCGCCTTTGGCCGGGTAAAAAACCGTCGTGTTGCCCTCGAAGCGGAAAATCGCGCCGTCCACCAGCGGCTTCTTTGAGAATACGCACGCGTCGTTGATCAAATATCGAGTCGGGAAATTGTCGCCGCAGTTCACGATCACGTCGTAGTCCTTGATGATGTCCATCGCGTTGTCGGAGGTAAGCCGCACGTCGTGACGAATCACCTTGACGCCCGGATTCAGCGCGTTGATTTGCTTTTGCGCCGACTCGGTCTTGGGCATCCCGACCCGATCGGTCGTGTGGATGATCTGCCGCTGAAGATTGGACAGATCGACCACGTCGAAATCCACCAGGCCTATCGTGCCGACTCCCGCCGCCGCGAGGTACAGTGCCGACGGCGAGCCGAGCGCGCCCGCGCCAAGCAGTAGCACCTTGGCGTCGAGCAGTTTTGCCTGTCCCTTCTCGCCGACCTCGGGAATTACGAAATGGCGCGAATAGCGGGTCAGCTCCCCGGCCGTAAACGCGCGATCCGCCACCCACGGCAAGCCGCGATCCTTCCACGCGCTGAAGCCGCCCATCATGCTGTACACGTTTTCGTAACCGAGCTCGCGGATCGTTCGCGCCGCCAGCAGCGAGCGCGTGCCCGACTCGCACTGCACAATGACCGGCGTCTTGCGGTCGGGGATGCGCTCCTCGATTCTGAGTTCCAGGAAACCGCGGGGAATCGCGACCGCTTGCGCAATATGCCCCTGCCGCCACTCGTCGCTTTCGCGTACGTCAACCAGCACGGTGCCGGGCTGTTCGATCATCCGGCGCGCTTCGTCGATATCGATCTGCTTAATCGTCGAGCGTGCTTCGTCGAGGATGTTCTTCGAAGTTTTCGCCATAAATTCAGCCGGCGGCATGCGACGGAGCCTCGGCCAGCGAGCGCCGCTTGGTGAATTTAATCGCCGCATTGTCGATGTTGATCGAGCACAGCGAGCCGCACATCGTGCAGACGTTGGAACCCGCCGCCTCGCTTTCTTCCTTGTAGCGGCGCGCCTTGTCGGGGTCCATCGCCATCGCGTACATCCCTTCCCAGTTGAGCGCCTTGCGATATCGCGACATCTGATCGTTCCAGACTTTCGCCCCGCGCACTCCCTTGACCAGGTCGCCCGAGTGAGCCGCGATTCGCGTCGCGATCACTCCTTCGCGCACGTCGTCGATATCGGGCAGCCGCAAATGCTCGGCGGGCGTCACGTAGCACAGAAAATCGGTTCCGGCCGCCGACGCGATCGCTCCGCCAATCGCACCGGTGATGTGATCGTAGCCCGGCGCGACGTCGCAGGTGAGCGGCCCGAGCACATAAAACGGCGCGCCCCCGCAGACTCGCTTCTCGAGCTTCACGTTGGCTTCGATTTGATCGAGCGGCACGTGGCCGGGACCCTCGATCATCACCTGCACGCCCATCGCCCGCGCGCGCTCGGTCAATTCCCCCATCACCAGCAGCTCCGAAATTTGCCCGCGATCGGTCGCGTCGCCGGTGGCGCCCGGCCGCAGCCCGTCGCCGATCGATATCGTCACGTCATGCTCGCGCAGCACAGCGCAGACTTCGTCGAAGTGCTCGTAGAGCGGATTCTCGTTGCCGGTCCGATCGATCCATGCCGCCAGCATCGCTCCGCCGCGCGACACGATGCCTTCGATTCGCCGATGCCCGCGCAGCCGCTTCACGCTCTCGCGCGTGACCCCGCAATGCAGCGTCATGTAATCGACGCCCTGGCGCGCCTGCCGCTCGATTACGTCCAGAAAGAACTCGGCCTCCATCTCCATGATCGTGCGCTCGGAGCCGAGCTGGTAGATAGGCACGGTGCCCAGAATCACCGTGCATCGCGACAGAATCTCCGCGCGTATTTTGTCGAGGTCGGTGCCCGTCGAAAGATCCATCACCGAGTCGGCGCCGTAGCGGATCGCGGTGTAAAGTTTTTCGACTTCCTCTTCGATCAGCTGATGGAAGTTCGACGCGCCGATGTTGGCGTTGACCTTGGTGCGCAGGCCTTTGCCGATTCCGATTGCTCTGAAATCGTGATGGATGTTGTGCGGGATCACGACCTCGCCGGTCGCGACCAGCGCGCGAATGTCTTCGGCGGCGAAACCTTCGTCCTCGGCAACTTCGGTCATCTGCCGGGTAATTATATTTTTGCGGGCGGCTTCAATCTGTGTCATCGCGTCACCTCCGCGGCCTTGCTAAATGCTCCGGCCTTGGACCGATAAGTATAGCTCAATCCTCGCCGTACTCGATGCCGTTCTTCTCGCACGGCGCGCGCAGTTCCCGGATCATCCGCTCTGAGCGCGCCAGGTACGCCACCGCGATAAAGTCGGCCGGCGCCACCGGCGTCAGCGCTCCGGTTTCTCCATCGGGCTACTTGCCGGCGCGCGCCGGATGCCGGTCGATCGCCGTAAGATCGTCGATATGGTCCGGCGTTTCCGCGTAATGCTTGGGCGCGTCGCGATTGGTGTAGGTCTTCATCTCCGGCCGCTGCGGATCGTAAACCGCGGCGTCCTGTTCGCGGTACCACGCCAACATCTCGTCCATGTTGCCGTCGCGGCCTTTTTCGGCCAGCACGCGCGAGCGATGCATCAGCAGTTCCTTGGGCTCGACGAAATCCCTGCGGTCGAAACCCCAGATGCGCGGATGAACGTAGGTGTCCATCCGAATCGCGTCGCACGGGCATGCCTCGACGCACAGCCCGCAGTAAATGCATCGGAGCGTGTCGATCTCGTAGCGCACCGGGAATTTTTCGACCTGCGGATCGGGCGACTCGCCCGCTTCTATATAGATGCATTGCGCCGGGCACGCGGTCGCGCACAAAAAACACGCGGTACATCGCACCGAGGAATCTTCGCGCAGCGTCAGCCGATGGCTGCCGCGAAAATTGTCGGAATAACGCTTGCGCTCCTCCGGATATTGAGTCGTCGAGGTCGCGTTAACGCCGCGCTTCATGCCGAACAGATGGGCGGTATGCAGCCCGAGGTTGCGGAAAAAGTGGTAGTTGGTGATCGCAAGACCTCTCAGGATTTCGGGGATATAAATCCGCTCCCAGAAGGTCATTTGTTCGCTTCTCTGCATCTCTAAACCAGCGCCGAATCCATTGTCTGAACGGGGGTTTCTGCGTTGCCGCAGGACTCGCCGTACTCCGAACCTAAACTATAGGGAGTCCCCGGAATTGCAGTCAAGTTAGATGGATCCGGATGGCTCTCCTTTCGCCATCGCGCCAGTTCGATTAATCATTGCACGCCATGCATTCTCCCGGCGCCTCCCCCGAGCCCGTCCGCGCGATCACCTCCGCCGAGGCCGCGCACACCATGCTCGCGAGCTTTCTCGGCTGGGCGCTTGACGCCTTCGACTTCTTCATCCTGATTTTCGTGATGCCCGCCGTCGCCAGGGAGTTCCATCGCCCCATCTCGCACATCGCGTTTACGATCACCGCGACGCTGGCACTGCGCCCGCTCGGCGCGCTCGTGTTCGGCTGGATCGCCGACCGCTACGGGCGCCGCGTCCCGTTGATGGTCGATGTCGTCTTCTATTCCATCGTCGAAGTGGCCAGCGGCCTTGCCCCGAGCTACCGATGGTTCCTGGCGATGCGCGCGCTGTACGGAATCGGGATGGGCGGCGAATGGGGCGTGGGCGCGTCGCTGGCGATGGAAGCGGTGTCGCCCCGGTTGCGCGGACTTTTTTCCGGCCTGCTGCAGGAGGGTTACGCGGTCGGCTACCTGCTCGCGGCCGCCGCGTTCTTCTTCGTCTTCCCGCACTACGGATGGCGCGCGATGTTCTTTCTCGGCGGCGCGCCCGCCCTGCTGACGATCTACATCCGCTCCCACGTGCCCGAATCGGAGGCATGGCAACGCACGCGCCCCGACATGTCGCAGATTCGCAATGCAATTCGCGCCAATTGGAAGTTGTTCCTCTACCTGTGCGTGCTGATGACGATGATGAATTTCGCGTCGCACGGCACCCAGGACATGTATCCGACCTTCCTCGAAAAGGAGCGCGGCTTCGACACCCGCACGGTGGCGACGATCGCGGTCATCTATAATGTGGGCGCGCTGCTCGGCGGCCTGATCTTCGGCTACTTGTCCGATCACGTGGGGCGGCGCCGCGCGATGGCGATCGCGGTGATATGCGCCGGGCTGGCCATACCGCTGTGGATCTATCCGGGCACGCTCGCGTTCCTGACGCTTGGCGCGTTTCTGATGCAGTTCATGGTGCAGGGCGCATGGGGCGTGATCCCGGCGCATCTGACCGAGCTCTCGCCGCCGGAAGTTCGCGGTCTGTTCTCGGGCCTCGCGTATCAAACCGGAGTGTTGGTCGCGTCGGGCGTCGCCGTCAGTCAAGCCTTGCTCGCCGAACGATTCGGCTACGCCGCGACGCTGGCGGGCGT
>CALAOW010000167.1 GCA_937889395.1 uncultured Pseudomonadota bacterium
CTGCTCAGGCGACGATGCGGTCGGAGAAGCCGGCGACGTCGTGGGTCATGATGAGGAGATCGCGTGCGCGGCCGCGGCGGTCCTCGACCCAGTCGGCAAGCATTGCCTCGACCTGAAAGCCCAGGTGCTCGAAGGCGGCGCGCGCGGCGGTCTGCTCGGTGGTCATCTGGGCGGTGATCTTTTTAAGCCCGAGCGAGCGCGCGAGATCGAATACTTCGGCCACCAGGCGCCTGCCGAGTCCGGTGCCGCGGTAACGCGGCGAGGTGATGACTCGAATTTCGCCGACGTGCCGGGTCCATCGCGCCTGATCCAGATGGACGCTGGCGTAGGCGGCGAGCTTGCCGTCGATCTCGGCCAGCAGCGTGATGGTGTGTCCGTGCTTGATGTTATCGACCCATTGCTTCACGACGTTGCGGTCGGTGATATCGGTGCGCAGGAAGAGCAGGTCGTCGGCGGGGAGGTCCTTGGCGAATTCGACTATCTTGTCGAGGTCGCTGGGTTGCATCACGCGAATGGTGGCGCTGCGGCCGTCGCGCAGTTTAACCTGGATTGGATAGGGGCGATTGGTCTTTATCTGCTCGGCCATCGGAACCTCCGGCGAACTACCGTGCTCAAGCGCCGCTATCGAGACCGCTCGCAAGACGCTTTCAGCTTTTCAACTGCTAACCAGTATGAAACGCCATCCTTAGATCAGCACGGGCGGTCCGGCAAGGGTCGCTGCGGCGCAATTCAGCTTGCATTAAAGCGGCCGTGCCTGCCAAATTTACAGTCCGCGGCAATGTCATTTCCAGGATCTTCCCGACTGGGATGGGGCACCGCGCCGTGGCCCAAGCCCGAAGGAAATCCGGCTCGGAGGTGAGTTCAAATGGCCGAAACATCCGCATTCCCATCCCTCTCGAGCTATCGACTGTCGACGCAGGACGCGACCTTTATCTACGGCGATTCGCAAGGCGGTCCGCTGCATATCGGATCGATCGGACTGTTCGAAGGCCGCATCGATTTCAACGCCCTGCTGGGGCATTTCGACGAACGGATGCATCTGGTGCCGCGCTACCGGCAGCGGCTGATCGAAGTTCCGCTGAATTTGGCGCACGCGATGATGGAGGATGACCCGGAATACTCGCTCGAAAACCACGTGCATCTCCACCAGCTGCCCGACGCGATGAGCGAAGGGGACGTGCTGGCCGAAATGATGCGCATCTATCAGAAACCGCTCGACCGCAAGCATCCCCTGTGGGAACTGCACACGTTCCACAACCTGGAAGGAAATCGCACGGCGCTGCTGTGGAAGGTGCATCATTGCCTGGTCGATGGCGTGTCGGGCGTCGAGCTGCTGAAAGTGATGTACGACTTTCGCGCGGAGCCGGAGGACATTGCGCAGCCGTCGGAGCCGTGGGTGGCGGCGCGGCCGTCGAGCCTGATTCGGAGGTTCGCGGAGGCGGTGCGCGATCGGATTCAAAGCACGGTCAACTCGACGATCAACGCGGCGGTCGAAGCGGTCGAGGATCCGGCGTGGGTGGCGGAGCGCGCGCGGCAGCTGGGGGTGGCGTCGCGGCTGATCACCGAGCTGGCGACGCGGCGAATAGTGGCGACGCCGTGGAACGCGACGCCGGTCACGCAGGAACGGATCTTGGCATGGACGAGTCAATCGTTCGCGGATTTTCGCGCGATCAGATCGGCGTTCGGGGGATCGGTCAACGATGTCGTACTGGCTATGTTGACCGAGGGCGCGGCGCGCTACTTGCAGCATCATGGGTACGCCGTTGAAGGACAGCAACTGCGTATTGGATGTCCGGTCAACGTGCGGCACAAAGAGGAAAGGAGTTCGCTGGGGAACAGGGTCTCGATGATATTCCCGACCGTGCCGGCGGCGCCGATGGATATCGTCGAGCGGCTGAAATTGATCAACGAGGAGACCGAGCGAATCAAGGCGGCTGGGTTGGCGCAGGCTGTGGACGCGATGATGCAGCTCGGCGACGCAATTCCACCGAGCATGATTGGGCCGGCAGCGCGCGCGGCGACCACGATGATGGACGTCGCAGGGTGGGTGGCGAAGTGGACGGATTGGAAGCCGCGGCCCGACGGCTTTGCGCTGCCTGCATTCGGGGTCAATTTTATCGCGACCAACGTGCCGGGCGTGCAGGTGCCGCAATATGTAAACGGACACGTCTGCCTGGACATGGTACCGCTGGTACCGCTCGGCGCAACGCTGGGATATGGAGTCGCAATATTCAGTTACTATCGGAGTCTATACTTCGGAATGATCGCGGAGCCGCGCGTAATGCCCGACGTTGCACTGATGAAGGCGTTCGTCGATGACGCGTTCGCGGAGCTGAAGAGGCGATGCGTGGGACATTCGGCGGAGAAAGCGGGACAGGAGCCGGCGCTCAAGAGCGCAAGTGGCGCGTAGTCTTCGTGTCATCCTTGTATGACAGATATTTCGTTCGGTCTTTTGCCTGCTCAGCGTGACGCGTAGGACTTGCCGCGTTTGAGGAGTACGAGGCGGCAGTTGCCGTGGTCGGAAGTGAGGACGGGTTCGAGGTCGAGGGCGTCGCGCTGATGAGTCTTCCATAGGTCGGCGGGCACGATGATGAAGCCGGGGGGCGCGTCGCCGAGACGGCCCTGGAGAACGGGCGCGTCGCGATCAAGGTAGAACAGCAGCGGCGCGATCTCTTCCTGAAATCCGTAAACGTAGAGCGGGTCGGCGGGCGCGACGACGCGGGCGATTTCTTCGGCGGCGGGCCGATATGAATCGTCGCGGCATGACCGCACTTCCATCCGCGGTATATAGACAAAGTTGAAAACGACGAGCCCGGCGCACAGGGCGGCAAATGCCCGGGTCGCGGCGCGGCGCCATGCAAGCGGCGGGACGGTGATGATCCACCAGGCGAGCATCACGGCGGCCGCGGGCCATACCGGCAGCAGATAGGAGCGGCGCTTGTAGGCGGCGATGCTGAAAAAGACGACGGTGGCGAAGTAGAAGATCGCGAAGAGGCGGACGGCGCGGCGGGCGCGGTCGGAGTCGGAGGGCGTGGGGGAGCGATCGCTCTCACCCGCGCTGCGAAGCGCATCGCGGCCTCTCCCGGAGGGAGAGGTAGAATCGAAGCGGCGCCGAGTGAGTAATGGAGTGAGTAATGCGTAAACGGCGGCGACCGGGACTATCAGGCTCAGCGGGGCGGAGTTGAGCAGGACGGGTTTCAGGTAGTACCACGGCGCCATCGCGCCCAGCGAGCCGAAGAAGCGGCCGACATTTTCGCTGTCGAGCTGGCGATTGAGGAAGGCGAAGCGTCCGCCGAAGTAACATGCGAGATACCAGCTCGAAGCAATCGCGGCGCCGAGGATGATCGCACCGGGATCGAGCATCGTCAGGATTTGGCGTTCACGGCGCTCGGCGAACATGAAGATGACGATTGAAACGCCGGGAAGAATTGCGCCGACGGGGCCCTTGGCGAGCACGCCGAGACCGATCGCAACCGCCATTAGATAGAGCGCGGGCAGGCTGGATTCGAAGCGCGCGGCGGGGCCGGAAGAGGCCGCGTCGCGGGGCATCCACCACAGAAATGCGAACACGGCGAGCGACTCGAAAAAGCACAGGGTCATGTCGACGCGGCCGTAGCGGCCCTGGCTGACGTATTGATAGGAGCCGGCGAGGGCGAGTCCGGCGAGGACGGCGGCGTCGATGCCGAGGAATTCGAACGCGAACATCATCGTGAGGACCGCACCGGCAACCGCGTAAAGTGCGGATGGGAGGCGGAGGTTGGCGGCGGTCACTTTGCGGACTGCGGCGAGGCGATCGATTGCGACCGCGGTCCAATGGAACAGCGGAGGCTTGTACATTGGGGCGATGCCGTTCTCGACCGGGAACAGGAGATGGCCGTGCTCGACCATCTGCTGGACGAACACGCCTTCGACGGCCTCGTTGCCGGTGCATACGTCGCCGGCGCCGAGCCGATGAAGCGTCAGGACGGCGGTGAGGAGAGCGATCGCAGCGATCGCGGCGGCAGATTTCAGGTTCATGCGAAGGCCATCGGGCTCGACGCAGAGATATAATAGCTAGTCAATGTATAATAGCTAATCACGGCATCGAATAGTCAGTCGAGCTCGGCGCGGAAAATACTAAGGCTCTTGATGCGTGAGGAATCGTAGCCGCGCCACTTGGCCGCGGAGACCTGGCGGGCATTCACGCGCTTGAATCCGAGCCGGGAGAAAAAGCCGCCGACACGATCCTCACTGGTGCATGCGAAAACGTATTTTAGGCGGCGAGCCCGGGCTTCCTTGAGGATCTCGCGGACCAGCACGGCGGCGACGCCCTCGCCCTGGAAGCGCGTCAAGGTGTACATCGCGGTGATTTCGCCCGCGCGGTCGCGGCGGTACGGCTCGGTCAGCAGCGAGCAGATTCCAGCGAGGTGTTCGTCGCCGATTCGGTAGCCGAAGCATGAGGGCAAAATTTGTGCGATCTGGCCGGGAGTGCGGGGCAGCAAGGAGCCTTCGGTCTGGCCGCGGACGATGAGTGCTTCAACTTCTTCGAAGTCGTCGATTGAAACGGGGCGGACGAAGCCGTACTGCATCTCGGTGAACAGCGTTCCGGCGCCGATGAAACTGAAGAGTTCCTCGTAAACGTCGCCCGGCGCGACCAGGTTGACGGAACCGACGCCGTCTTCGAGGGCGTCGAGGGCGGCGCGGACGATGGCTCTGCGATGGCGCGAGCGGATGTTGCGCATGGTGCGGCCGATGCGGCGTTGCTCGACGAACGAGAGCCGTTGGCCGTCCTTGTCGATCAAGCCGCCGCGCCGATCAAGCATCAGGAGCTTGAAGACGCGAAGCCGGCTGGCAAGCTCGCGCGCGAAGACGGTGAGATCGTCGGCGTCGTCACGGCTCATCGAGGCGACGACGATCGATCCGGCGCGCAATCGCGCCCAGATCTCGGCGACGGCGGAATCCGGTGGATACGGGCGCGAGCGAAGTCCGTCGGATGGATTGAAGACCGGGGGCGGTTCCTTGGGGGCGAGGCGGCCGAGCCGGCGCATCAGCTTGGGAAGTGCGCTCGGCGAAACGATGACGACGCATCGGGTTTGATTGCGCCGCAATTCGCGCAGCGTCAGGACCAGAGAATCGAAGTCGGAGATCCGCTGTCCGGCGGGAGGAATCAGCGCGAAGAGCAGGCTCTTGCCGTAGAATTCCTCGAGATAGAAGGTCTTCTCGGTGAAGACCGGGGCGCTGCGGCGTGGTTTGCCGACGAAGTCGCTGAGACCGATAGCTCCGAAATCGTTCACGAGCAGAGGGTTCGCGGGGCCGGCGTCGGGAGGTTTCTTCAATTCGGCTACGCGGGCTGAGACTTGGCCGGCGATATCGCTCTGGACGCGACGTCGGTGGGGGAACGCACGGCCGGCGACGGATGCGTCGCGGCTATTTCGGCGAGCGAGGTATCGGAGAAAACTTCGAGCAACACGCGCTGGCCCTTTTCCCAAACGCGATACATGCGGCAGGACGGCTGCAGCGCGCATGAGCTGCTGCCGTCGGTGCATAGGTTGAGCTTGATGGGACCCTCGACGGCTTCGATAATATCGCGAAACGTGACGGTGCCGGCATCGCGGGCAAGCTGGTAACCGCCGCCGGGACCGCGGCGCGCGCTGACGAGGCCCCTGCGCATCAGATCGCGAATCACTTTTTCGAGATAGTACTTCGGGATGTGCTCGCGACTGGCGATTTCGGCGCCGCGCGCGACGCCCGACGGATGATCGGCGAGATAGATCATCGCTCGCAGCGCGTACTCGATCTTGCGCGGTATCTGCATCAGGCTCATGCGTTTTTCACTCTTTCACTGTTCACGACGCGAGCGCCGGCGTCGCGCGTATGGCGAGAATCTTCTCGACATACTTAACAAGCATGTCGTTCTCGACGTTGACGGTGTCATCGGGCTGCTTGAAATCGAGCGTCGTCGATCGCAGCGTGTGGGGAATTATTTCGACCGAAAAGTTGCAGTCCTCGACCGAGAAGATGGTCAGGCTGATTCCGTCGATGGCGACCGAGCCCTTCTCGACCAGGTAGCGCGCTTGCGCGGGCGCGACCTCGAAGGTGAAGAGTTTTGAGTCGCCCTCGGGCTTGATCGACACGACCCGGCCGATGCCGTCGACGTGGCCGGAAACCAGGTGGCCGCCGAGCAGCTTGCCGAGCGTGAGGCATCGCTCGAGATTCACACGGCGGGAGGGTTTCAGATCGCCAAGCCCGGTGCATCGCAAGGTCTCGGCCGAGATGTCCATCGCGAAGCGGCCGGGGCCTTTTGAAATCACGGTCAGGCACGCGCCGTTGACGGTGATTGAATCGCCGATGTTGATTTCTGAAATGGGCAGCGAGGTACGGACAGAAATTACCGCGCCCTGGTCGGTCAGCTTGAGGCTTTCGACGGTGCCGAGGTCTTCGATGATACCGGTGAACATCACGTCTCCTGCGGAGCGCTGGTGCGGCGGGGAGAAAACTCCAGAAAAATCATATCTTTTTGACGGATAGCGGCGCAACAAGGGCGGACGGATGAGCGCGATATGTTTGGTTTTCCTGACATCGGTGCAGGGGCTGGCCCCTGCTAAGCTGGAACGGAATGAAATCGAAGGCAAAGAAAAAACTCAAGGCGCTGCTGTTCGACTTTGGCGGCACGCTCGCATTCCTGGATTTCGAATTGCTGGCGCGCGAATTCTCGCGCGAAGGGCGCAAGCTCGATGCACTGGCGCTCGAGCATGCCGAATACGCAGGGCGTGCGGCGATCGATCGACATCTGATGAGCGTGCCGGGCAAGCAAGCCGACTACGCGGCGTATGAGCATTTTTTCCGCGGCTGGATGACGGCGGCGGGAATTCCGGAAGAGGAATTTCGCGAATGCGCGGCGAAGTTTGGCGCGATACATCGCGAGGCCACGCTCTGGCGCGTGGTGCGGCCGGGGACGTTCGAGGCGTTGGAGGCGTTCAAATCGGCGGGATACAGACTCGGGATCGTGTCGAATGCGGAGGGGCAGGTCGAAGCGGACGCGAAACGATTCGGGCTGGCGCCGTACTTCGACGTGATAATCGACTCGCAGGTTGTCGGGGTAGCAAAGCCCGACCCGCGGATATTTCAAATCGCGCTCGAGCGCCTGGGCGCCGGTCCCGACGAAGTGAGATTTGCGGGTGACATCTATTCGATCGACGTGGAGGGCGCGCGCGCGGCGGGGATCGAGGCGCGGCTGGTCGATCAGCATCAGCGCTACACGTGGGTCGATCACGAGAAGATTCGGCATATCAGGGAGCTGCATCGGATCGACTGAGGGTTTTCTTGTAAGAGGAAGATTCAGCTATGGGCGTGATAAGAGATCAATCGGAAAAGATTTTCACCGGCGCGATTACGACCCGCCAGTTCCATCCGATCCTGCCGACCGGCGAGTACGAGGAAATTGCGGACGGCGTGATGTTCTACCGATGGTTTGCGAACGTGACGGCGGCCAAGACGGGCGAGGGGCTGGTGCTGGTGGATACGGGGGGCTACTTCAACCAGGACGCGACGGTGAAACTGATTCGGCAGTTCTCGCCGGAGCGGGTGAACACGGCGATTTACACGCACGGGCACGTCGATCACGCGTGCGGGATGCCGGCGATAGTCGCGGATGCGCAGAAGAACAAGGTGGCACGTCCGCGCGTGGTGGGACATCGCGCAATCGCGGCGCGGTTCGACCGCTACAAGCGCACCGCCGGGTATAACACTGTAGTCAATACTCGGCAGTTCAACCGGCCCGCGCCGTGGCCGACTGAGTATGTATATCCGGATACTTACTTCGATAATCAGTTGAATGTAGTTGCGGGCGACGACAAGTTCGAATGCCATCATGCGCGCGGCGAAACCGACGATCATTGCTGGGTGTTCATCCCGCAGCGCAAGCTGCTGTGCACCGGAGATTTGATCATCTGGGCGGCGCCCAACGCGGGCAATCCGCAGAAGGCGCAGCGCTACGCGCGCGAATGGGCCGAGGCGCTGCGCGTGATGGCGAGACTGGGGGCGGAAGTGCTCGTGCCGGGCCACGGCTACCCGGTGTTCGGCGCGATTCGCGTGCGGCAGGTGCTGAACGACACCGCGAACTATCTGCAGAGCCTGTACGATCAGGCTATTGCAATGATGAATGCGGGCGCCACGCTGGACGAGATAATTCACACCGTGAAGCCGCCGGCAAATCTCGCGGAGAAGCCGTGGCTGCAAGCCGTGTACGACGAGCCCGAGTTTATCGTGCGCAACATCTGGCGGCTCGAAGGCGGATGGTACGACGGCACGCCGTCGAATCTTAAACCCGCGACCGACGGCGAGCGGGCGCGGGAGATCGCGGCGCTGGCGGGCGGTGTGGCGCCGCTGATCGCGCGAGCGAATGACAGACTCGCGGCCGGCGAAGTCGTGCTTGCGTGTCATCTGGCGGATTGGGCGGCGGCGGCGGCGCCGGACGACAAATCAGCGCATGAAGCGCGGATGAGAGTCTACGCGGCGCGAGCGGATCGCGAGGAATCGACGATGGCGCACGGTGTCTTCCGGTCGGCGGTGGTCGAGTCAGCGACGAAGGCGGGAGTCGCGCCGCCCGAGGACAAGCGGAGCGCGTGAAATCGCGCCGAGCCTTCGAGGCGCGGGTGAGACTCGACTTTTCACTTTTTCACTTCTTCACTGGCGGCGGCGGCAGCGTGAGTTTGCCGAGGATGGCGGGCGCCCGTGCACCGGTGACAGTGGGGATGTTGCCCTGGCGGCCGCGCAGCATTTGGTAGCCGAGAATGGCAAATGCGACGGCCTCGAGCGCGCTGCCGTCAACGCCGACGTCAGCGGCGGTGATCACCTTGAGATTGGGAAGCTCGGCCGCGATCATGCGCATCAAGGTTGGGTTTTGCGCGCCGCCGCCGGTGACGATCAACTGGTCAACGGGACCACGAGGGAAAACGAAGCGGCGGCATGCGTCGGCGATCGATCGCGCGGTGAGGGCGGTGACGGTGGCGACCAGATCGTAGTCAACGATTTTCATGCGGCGGGCGTCGGCGACGATCGAATCGAGGAGGTGAGTCCCGAATTCCTCGCGGCCGGTTGATTTTGGCGGGCGTCGGCGGAAATAAGGATTTCGCATCAGCTTCGCGAGCAGCGGCTGGTTGACGTGGCCGCTCGCCGCGATGCGCCCGCCACGATCCATCCGCAGGCGGCCCCCCGAGATTCGCGAAGCGAGCGCGTCCAGCATCATGTTACCCGGGCCGGTGTCGAACGCGATCAGGTCGGCGTCGCCGAGGCGCGCGCGGGACGGAATGTAAGTTGCGTTGCCGATGCCGCCGATGTTCTGCACGACGCGGCCGCGCGTGGGGTCGGCGAACAGCCAGAGATGGGCGAGCGGGGCCAGGGGAGCGCCCTCGCCGCCGAGCGCGATGTCCATCGTGCGGAAGTCGGCGACGACGGGAACTCCGGTAGCCGCGGCGATGACGGCGGACTCGCCGAGTTGCATCGTGGAGGCGACCTGACCGCGGGCCGCGCGGCGCGGCGGCAGATGAAAAAAGGTATGGCCGTGCGATCCGATGAACGCAACGTCGGAAAGCGCGACGTGCGCGCGGCGGGCGATCTCGACGGCGGCACGTCCAAACTCGCGGCCTAGCGCGAAGTTGAGCGTGGAGATCCTAGCCGCGCCGATTTTTTCATCGGCGGAAGCGGCGAGCAATTCTTTGCGAAAGCGCGCAGGGTACGGAAAAGTGTGAAACGCGATCAAGCGCGCGGGCGGACGGGAACGCTCGTCGAGCTCGACGACGGCGGCGCTCACGCCGTCGTGCGAAGTCCCGGACATCAAGCCGATCCCGAGAACTATCCGGCGGTCGAGTTTAATCGTGATTGCGTTCATTTTTATCCAAATCCGATTCTTCCAATTCGGCATCGCCGAGCGATTCCCGCGAATCGTCACGACGACTTAAGCGAAGCATCTCGACTCCCGCAAGGAGCAGACGCAAGCCGGAGGGAAAATCGAGCGAGCCGGAGTCGTCGTGCGACTCAGGCGCGATAATCACCTTGCGCCCGCGGTGCCATTGCACGAGCAGCATCTGGTGACCGAGCTGGCGGCCGGTGACGCGATCGATCGAGAAGTCGCCGAACATCGTGGTGGTTTGCAAGCTGGAGAATGCATCGCGGAGCATCGCGTCGTCGCGGCGGCCGGCGGCAGCGAGCGCGGCGGCGGTCAGGAGACCGGCGGCGTAAATCTGCGCGGCGGGATAATCGGGAGAATCGCCGGCGCCGGCGGTGACCATTCGGCGCGCAAACTCGGCGGGCGTCGGGCCAAGCGCGGGCGCGATCTCGATGGAATCCTCCCACTGCGAGGGGCCCACGATTCCTTCTGCAAGTTCGCCCAAGTCGGATGCGAAGCGGCGCACACCGGCGGCGACGCATCCAAGCACCGGGATGTTGAGGCGGGAAGATGCGACCGCGCGCATCACGGCGACGTCATGTTCATAGCTGCCGGCGCTGGCGAGCGCGTTGACGCGGTTGCGCGCGAGGGCGGGGAAAAGCCGCGCGGGCGTAGAGGCGGGGTCGAACGCGCCATTCCATTTCACGCGGACGCGGACTCCGCGACGACGAGCGGCGCGTTCATCGGCGGCGCGCTCGAAGCCCGATGCAACCGCGCGAGCGAAGGGCGACTTCGACGCGACGATCGCGACGCGCTTGCGCCAGAGCTTGAGTTGGGCCAGCAAGCGGACGAAGCCGCGCAAATAGTCACTTGCGGGACTGAGTACTCCGACGATCATCTTGTAGCGGCGGGCGTAGAGTTCGTCGCCGGCGCCGCCGTGATTGACGAAGACGCGGCCGGATTGTTCGACGATGTCCGCGGCGACGCCGGTGAGGCGGTTGGAGTACGGGCCGAAGATTATGTCTGCGCGGCGATCCGCGCAGAGCGCGCGATATATTTCGGCGCATCGCACAGGATCGCTCGCGTCGTCGTGGCACTCGAGCGTGAACTCACATCGCTCGCCGGCGACGCGGAGCGCGCTACTGGCGTTGGCGTCGGCGATGAACAAACGAATCGCGATTTCGGCCTGCCGGCCCATCGGGGAGTATTCGCCGGTGAGGGAGAGCGATAGGCCGATGGTGATTTTCACGGGAGGGAGGTCAGGGTGCGACTTCGGCGATGCCGCCCTTGATGACGGCCTGGCCGTCGGGATTGAAAGTTTCGTAGGCGAAAACTTTGCGGCCGTCTTTGTCGCCGTCGGCCCAGATTTTGGTGGTGATAGTCTGGCCGGGAAGCACGGGACGCGAGAAGCGCGCGCGCAAGCGCTTGAGGCGAGTCGGGTCGCCGGCGCAGAGATTGTCGATCGCGACCTTCGACGTAAACGCCATCGTGCAAAGGCCATGCACGATGATGCCCGGCAGGCCCGCCATCTTCGCGATGTTTTCATCGACATGGATCGGGTTGCGATCGCCGGAGGCCTCGGCGTAGCGGTAGGTCTGATCCTTGTCGATGGTTTGCGCGACTGAAAAGATCGGCTCACCGCGGTCGGGCTCGATGGCGCGCGGTTCCGAGGACGCGGCTTCGCGGTTTCGAGCGCCTCGAATAAAAGCGATGAAGAGTGTTTTCTGGACCGGTTGCCCTTTCTGGTTGGCGGCGTTCAGCTCGACGGTCATGGTCTCGCCGGTGGCTTTGGTTTCGATCGAGATAATTTTTGCGGCCGCGGTGACGACGTCGCCGGGGCGAATTGGATTTGGGAATTCCATGTCCTGCTCGCCGTGAACGAGGCGGAGCAGGTCGGCGTGCAGGTCGGGAACCATCGCGACTTTCATCACGGCATCCCAACTGACGGTGACGCCGAACATCGGCGGCGCGACGATGCCGCCGGGGCGGCTTTGGTCGAAGAAGGCGGGGTTATCGTCGTTGTACGCGCGCGCATAGTTCTGGATCGCGTCGAGGGTGACGTTGGTGGTGATGGGCGGGAATTCGCGGCCCACGCAAGCTTTGTTCAGCGGCATCGATTGTCTCCGATTGATGGTGCTTTCGAAATTCAGCGGTTTTTCGTTTTTTCGTTGATCAGCTAGCTTATCTCGCGGCCGGCGATGAACACGGATTTCAACTCTAGCGTCCGGCTGAGCACGATTAAATCGGCGCGCGCGCCGATTTGAATGCGGCCGCGATCGCCCGCGCCGACGAGATTGGCGGGATTGGTGGCCGCCATCACGGCCGCATCGCCGATACTGACGCCGGCTCTTTCGACCATCACGCGGACCCCATCGAGCATCGAGATGATGCTGCCGGCGAGCGTGCCGTCATCGAGGCGCGCGGCGCCGTCGCGAATCGATCCGCGCGCACGCCCGACATTTTTTTCGGAGGTGGAGGCTTTTGCCAGCGCGACTTTGTCGGTGACAAGGATCATCCCGTCTTTGCCGCGGGCGCGGCTGGCGAGACGCAGCACCGCGGGATGCACGTGGACACCGTCGGGGATGATCGCGGCGAGTGCGGGTGACGGCGCGAGCGCGGCAGCGATAACGCCTGGGTCGCGATGGTTCAACGGGCGCATCGCGTTGAACAGATGGGTGAACATCCGAGCACCGGCGGCGATGCCGGCGTTGGCCTCCTCGAGAGTCGCGTTGGTATGACCGATGGAGACGACCACGGCGCGCGCGGCAAGGCGTCGAATCGCGTCGAATCCGCCGGGCAACTCGGGCGCCAGCGTGATCAATCGAAGCGCGCGCATCGCGAGCACTCGTTGGAAGGAGTCGCCGCGCGGTTCGAGGTTGAGCGCGGGATGCGCGCCGAGCCGGAGCGGCGAAATGAACGGACCTTCGAGATGCATGCCGAGAATGGCGGCCGCATCGGCGGAGTTGTCGCGGCGCGAATTTTCAATCGCACCGGCGATAGACTCGTGAACCTGTGCGATCTTTTCAATTGGCGCGGTAACTGCGGTCGGCATCCAGGCCGTGGCGCCTTCGCGCGCGAGGTGGCGGCTTAGAGTGGCGAGTGCGTCCGGCGCCGCGTTCATCACGTCTATACCGTGCGAGCCGTTGACCTGAAGATCGACGAAGCCGGGCAGGATGTAATCTTCGCCGCCACCGTCAGATGCGGATTCGAGCGCAGTAATACGATCGGTGAAGGTGATGCGCCCGCGGATGAGCGAGCCGTCGGGCCTGGCGATGCAGCCGGACAG
>CALAOW010000168.1 GCA_937889395.1 uncultured Pseudomonadota bacterium
GCCTACACGCTTTTAGGTGACCAAGCGGCAATTGCGGAAGCTGCTCACAACATCGGTGCTGCTGAGAGAGGGCTCCCGTCGATCTTCTCTATAGCAGCAGCCTGGATGAAACGCCTGCGATCGGAGGTTGAAGTCGCAGCTGCCTTGAACGCTTTGGTCGATCGTGTAGACCTCACCGATACAGGCATTCGCGTTTCGATAAAGCTGCCGAATCCCATCACGGAAGAGCAGAGTTCGAACGCCACCAATCTGACTGTCACGCGCGACTTCCCGATGCAGATCAGGCGGCGCGGCTTCGAAATGCGTTTGGTTATTCAAGGTAGTCGCGCGCCAGCTCCGCTGGTTGATCTCGCGCTCATGAAAGCCATCGCTCGAGGACGCCAATGGTCTGACGATCTGCTTGCCGGTCGAGTGGAATCGGTTGCGGTGATCGCCAGGCGTGACGGGGTACTCCCGAACTATGTCCGGCGCCTGACTCGGTTGGCGTTCCTGGCTCCCAGGATTGTCGAGGCGATCGCAGCCGGTCACCCACCGCCGGGACTTACCGCGAAGGCGCTCACCGAACGGATCGAACTGCCTCTCATTTGGAGCGAGCAGGAACGATCGGTCGGAATAAGCTAGTCAGTGCAAACCCGATACTTCCACATATCGTCGTCCGTCGTCTCATCTCCCAAACGGTCGCGCCAAATTTGCCAACAGAGATTTTGGCTGCGAATTGCGCGTCATCTGCCGGAAAGTGACTTTCTCCGCGACCACATATATGCAAATGAAGCCGCTGGTGCGGGCTATTCGACGATTCGAGTGGAAAATACCGAGAGATAAGGACTGTGTGGCGGAGCGCAGTCAATTCGAACTCTCAGGCGACTTTGCAAGGGTCCGGCAAGCAACCGAATTTCGTCGGTTTGAGGCGATTCCGTATCCAGCATCGAGAAGAACTTCTGCACTGCACACCCACCCCACGTCGTCGCCAAAATAGCCTAATTCGCGGGTAATTTCGGGGGTACTAGCTGAGCAAAGTCGAGCGCCTGCGGGACTGGCTGCGCGCCGCGAAACGAGCAGTGTGTGTGTCATTGGGGCAGCAAATCGCGCGCCTCGAGGAGGAGCACATATGAGCTTGGATGCCGAGCTGAAGGTCGCGAAATATCGAGAGAAACGATCATGAAGCGGCGGGCGCCGGTTCTGGACCGTGAGACACTCACCTCGGAAATCGCGAGCCTGTCGAAGCTGGGTATTGACGAACTCCGCGAGCGCTGGAAAGCGATGTACGGAAAGGCGCCGTCCCAGGAAATCGGCCGGTCCTTCCTGACGCGAGCGATCGCGTATCACCTCCAGGAACGGGCTTACGGCGGTCTCAAGCCTTCGACCCTTCGTCTGCTCGCGCGGGTCGCCGAACAGACAGCGACTGGAAGCTCGCCGAAGAAACCGCAGATTCGGAAGGCCCAATCGGGAACCGTCCTGATTCGTGAATGGCAAGGCAACGCTCACCGGGTGACGATGCTCGACGACGGAGTGTCATTCAACGGGAAGCATTACCGTTCGCTCTCGGAAGTAGCACGCGAGATCACCGGCAGTCGGTGGTCGGGACCACGGTTCTTTGGACTGAGGGCGCCAGTGATGGAGAACAACCATGGAACGCCCTAAATCACCGATTCGACGCTGCGCGATCTACACCCGCAAATCGTCCGAGGAAGGACTGGAGCAGGACTTCAACTCGCTGCACGCGCAGCGCGAGGCGTGCGAAGCGTTCATCAAGAGCCAAGCCGGTGAAGGATGGCGCCTGGTCAAGACGGCCTATGACGATGGCGGCCTGTCCGGCGGAACGATGGAGCGGCCGGCACTGCAGCGTCTATTGTCCGATATCAACCAGGGACTGATCGATGTCGTGGTGGTCTACAAGGTCGACCGCCTGACTCGGTCACTAACGGACTTCGCCAAAATGGTCGAAGTCTTCGACGCACACGGGGTGTCCTTCGTGGCCGTCACGCAGCAGTTCAATACCACGACCTCGATGGGACGCCTGACGCTCAACGTCCTGTTGTCGTTCGCCCAGTTCGAGCGCGAGGTGACGGGCGAGCGGATCCGGGACAAGATCGCCGCCTCCAAGCGCAAGGGGATGTGGATGGGTGGTCTGGTTCCGCTCGGCTACGACGTGCATGAGCGTCGCCTGGCGATCAACCAACCGGAAGCGGAGACCGTGCGAGAGATCTTCCGGCGGTACCTGGAACTCGGGTCCGTCCGGCTCTTGATGGAAGATCTGAATCGCCGCTGTATCCGATCCAAAGTACGGGTCGCAAGAAACGGCAAACAATCAGGCGGGAACTCGTTCTTCCGAGGAGCGCTCTACGTGCTTCTTTCGAATCCCATCTATATCGGTGAAATTCGTCACAAGGGTGTCCATCATCCGGGCCTGCACGAACCGATCGTGGATCGCGAGCTGTGGGAAAAGACCCAGCGGTTGCTGCGGAGCCAGGCGGTTCGGGGCGCGTCGCGAGCAACGAAATCGGTCGCCAGTCCACTCACCGGCAGGCTATTCGACGAAAGCGGCCAGAGCCTGACGCCAAGTCACGCGGTGAAGGGTGAGCGACGATATCGGTATTACGTGTCGCGCAGCCTGATCAACGGGACGGCGGATTCGGCAGGACGCGGTTGGCGCTTGCCGGCGCCAGAGATCGAGCGGACTGTCGCGGCTTCGGCTGGCCAAATCTTGAGCGACAGGACCGCAATCGCCGCGGCCGCCCAAGCGATCGGTCTCGCGGACAATCGACTTCCGTCGCTCTTCCAGGCGGCAGCAGCGTGGAGAGAGCGCCTGCAGTCGGAGGTCGAAGCCGGAGCAGCCCTGAATGCCTTGGTCGATCGCGTAGACCTGACCGATACCGGCATCCGCGTATCGCTCAAGGCGCCGATACCCGAGACGGTGACGCGGCCCGCGGCGAACGCCCACGAGCTGATCATTACGCGCTTCTTTCCTATGACAATCAGGCGGCGTGGTGTCGAGATGCGTCTGGTCATCGAAGGCAATCGCGCGCACGCTCCACGAGCTGATTCGGCACTCTTGAAAGCCGTCGCCCGGGCGCGGCAATGGTCTGAAGACCTGCTGACGGGCAGAGCGCAGTCAGTTGCAGAGATCGCTGAACGCGAAGGGGTCGCAGACCGCTACGTCAGACGACTGACGCGGCTGGCGTTCCCGGCACCGGAGATTGTCGAGGCGATAGTTGCAGGTAACCAGCCGCCCGAGCTCACCGCCGAGGCCTTGGCCGAACGGATCGAACTTCCTCTCCTTT
>CALAOW010000169.1 GCA_937889395.1 uncultured Pseudomonadota bacterium
CGCCGGGGCCAAATATAACTTATTGCCTGGCGTTTTCCGAATTCCCCGGACAGGCTATGTCCGCCAAAGGTATTCCTTGACAAATGTAAATTGTCGTTTTACAAGCCGATCTCGCGGACTATCACTGAATGACAGGAGTGCCAGACCATGCCAATGAAGAATCCGCCCCATCCCGGAGAACTAATACGGGAAAACCTTAAGGACCTACGCCTATCGGTGGCCGATGCCGCCGCGGGACTTGGCGTAACGCGCCAGCAGCTCTACAACGTCATCAACGGCAAGAGCGGCATAACGCCGGAAATGGCGCTGCGCCTTGAAAAGGCTTTCGGCGGTACCGCCGATGTCTGGCTTCGGATGCAGGTCAATTACGACCTTGCCGGGGTCCGCCGACACACTGCGGAAATCACCGTCGAACGCCTGAGCCCGAGGCTGGCGTAAACGTAAATCGCTGCCTTACTCACAACAACCTGCCGGAACTAAGGCAAGGCGGCCGGGTTGAGGCGCCGGTAGATCGCGCGGTTGCGCTTGTAGAACTCGAGGAACTCGCGGAACTGGCGATCGTAGATGCGCCGGTTGATCTCGATGGGCCGATACTCGGCGGCGATCTTCACCCGCGCGGATATTTCCTCGACTGCGATCTCGCCCAGCGCGGCAAACGCCGCCATCGCGGCGCCCACCGCGTTGGCATTGCGCGGATTGGCGACCTGCCGCACCGTGCATCCGAGCACGTCGGCCTGGATCTGGCACCACAGATCGGAGCTCGCGCCGCCGCCGATGAAATTGAGCTGCTCGAACGGCCGCCCGATGAACTTCTCGACGTAACCCTTGAGCCATCGCAAGTTGTACGCGACGCCTTCCATCACAGCGCGCACGTAATGGCCGCGGCTGGTGCGCGCGTTCTGATTGAAGAAGGCGCTGCGCGTCGATGCGTCCTCGTGCGGCGCGAGCACGCCGTTGATCCATGGCGTGAAGATCAATCCGTCGCTCCCCGGCGCAACCTCCGCGGCAAGCCGGTTCATGTCGGCGTAAACGTCGATGGGAGAATTCGCGCTGCCCGCTGGATACAGGATGTCTTTAAGGAACTCGAGGCAGCGTCCCGCCGAGCCCTGTTCCGCACCGACCATATAACGGCCCGGCAGCGCAGCCGGCATCGCCGTCAGCATGTGCAGGGGGTCGGTCTTCTTCGCCGGCACGTGGCAGCTCAGCCACGCCGTCGTGCCGACATAGAAGTAGCCCTCGTAATCGCGCACTGTACCCGCGCCCACAGTCGCCGAATGACCGTCGCAGGAGCCCATCACGACGCGAGTGGACGGCGCCAGGCCCAGCTCCGCGGCGACCTCGGGCTTGATGGTGCCGAGCACGGCGTTAACCGGCCGCAGGTCGGGCAACTTGGCGCGATCGACGCCGGCCATCGCAAGCAACTCAGGCACGTAGTCAATCCTGTTGGGGTTGCGAATATCGGTCAGCCAGTAGGTGAACATCGTCGCGAACGAGGCGGCGAATTGCCCGGTGAGCCGCAGATTGAGGTAATCCATCGGCTCGAGAAACTTGAAGGTCCGCGCATATACCTCGGGGCGCTCATTCTTGATGAAGAGGATATGCCCCAGGCCATCGACGCCCGATTGAACCGGCGCGCCGCCCGTGAAGCGCAGCCATTTGAGCAGCTTGAACAAGCCGTAGCCCTGCACTCGCGGCCATCCGGCGGCGACCGCGCGATTGTATTTCGCGCCGCGGGTGTCCATCCATGAGATCGCATTGCCGATTGCGGCGCCGTCCTCGTCAACGGCCACCGTGACGGCCCACAGCGTGGTGCATGCGACGGCGATGATTTGATGCACGGGCACGCGCGAGGCCGCGATCGCCTCCTTCGCCGCGTCGCACACGGAGCGCCACCATTGCTCGGGATCCTGCTCGACCGCGCCTCCCGCCATCATCATGGTGTCCGTATGGCGGATTGCCGACGCGACGACTTCGCCTGCGCTCGAGACGACGGCGGCCTTTGTGCTGCCGGAGCCCATGTCGATGGCGAGCACGTATTTCAGCGCGGTGGAGGAGGGCATCTGTGTGAGTTCCGCTCGCGGTTGATTTACCTGATGCGCCGCGCGAGTTCCTCAGAATGACCGCATCACGGAAAATAATCCAGCAGTCCGGAACTCTTCGAGGAGAGCGGACGGCATGTCGGAGGCTCGCCCCTGCGCTTGCGCGGCGATGCGACGGCGGTGTAATCGAAGCCGATGGCCAAAGCTGATTCCATTGTCACATTGGGCGTCGATGCGGCTCGGGCGCGTCGTCCCGCGATCATCGATCGTTTCGCTCGCGGCGCGGTTCTAAGCCGCCTGGCGGGAATCACAATCGGCCGCATCGTGATCGAAGATGGTGACCAGCGCCTCCCATTCGGCCAGGACATCGAGGACGCCGATTTGCGCGCGACCATCCACGTCAAGGACCGCCGCTTCTATTCCGACATCGCGCTCGCGGGCAGTATGGGCGCCGGCGAAGCGTACATGGCAGGCTCGTGGACGACGGACAATCTGACCGCGCTCGCGCAAATCATGCTTCGCAACCGCGACGTGATGGAGGGCATGGATGGCGGCCTGGCGCGGCTGGCCAATCCCATCCGCCGCTTCATCCACTACCTCAATCGCAACACCAAAACCGGCAGCCAGCGCAACATCGCGGCGCATTACGACCTCGGCAACGATTTTTTCGAGCTGATTCTGGATCGCACGCTGATGTATTCGTGCGCGATCTTCGAGCGCGCCGGCGCCACGCTGGAGGAGGCGGCGACGGCCAAGGTCGATCGCATCTGCCGCAAGCTCGATCTTCGCGCCCACGATCAGCTCGTCGAGATCGGCACGGGATGGGGCGGGTTTGCGATTCACGCGGCCAAAAACTACGGATGCCGCGTCACGACCACCACGATTTCGCGCGCGCAGCACGACTACGCCGTCAAAAAAATCGCCGCCGAGGGCCTGGCGGATCGCATCACCGTGCTGTTCAAGGATTACCGCGACCTCAGCGGCCAGTTCGACAAGGCCGTCTCGATCGAGATGATCGAAGCGGTCGGGCCTCAGTTCGTCGATGCGTATTTCCGCAAATGCGGCGAGCTGTTGAAGCCCGACGGCATGATGCTGTTGCAGGCGATTACGATCACCGACCGCGAGTATGCGGGCGCGCTCAAGCGCGTCGATTTCATCAAGAAGTACATCTTCCCGGGCAGCTTCATTCCGTCGGTCACGGCGCTGTGCGATTCGATCACGCGATCGAGCGATCTGCGGCTGTTCCATCTCGAAGATCTCACGCCCAACTACGCCGAGACCTTGAAGAACTGGCGAATCCGGATGTTCAACAATATCGAACGCGTGCGCGCGCTCGGTTATCCGGAAGAATTCATCCGGATGTGGGAGTTCTACCTCTGCTACTGCGAGGGCGGTTTTCGCGAGCGCTACATCGGCGACGTGCAGATGCTGCTGACCAAGCCCGATTCAAAACGCGCCCCAATTCTTCCAATTCTGCCGCGGCTGTAGCCGAGCGTCCGCTCAATTTTCGTGAGCGCCGGGTGCTTTCCGCTTGACAACAGCGATAACCAGATGATAGTAATTATCATCTAGGTGATGGAACTACAGCTGGTAAACGAACGGCGGCGCGGCCCCTACGCCGCCAAGCGCCTGACCGAGTTCGCGGCGCGATGCCGGCGCGGCGGCTTGGCGGTCACGCCGCAGCGCCTGGCGATTATCGAGGCGCTGCTCGGCTCGGGCGAGCATCCGCGCGCCGACGCGATCTTCGCCGCGGTCCGAATGCAGCATCCCCATATTTCGCTCGCCACCGTGCATCGCACGCTCGACACGCTGTGCGACATCGGCGAGGCGCGCAAGGTCACGACGCTGCACGACAGCGCACGCTACGACGGAAATATCACCCCGCATCATCATGTGGTGTGCGTGAAATGCCGGCGCATCCGCGATATCGAGATTCCCCGCCTCGACCGCCTGCTTGCCGGGCAGTCGGAACTGGGCGAGTTCACGGTGCTCGGTTCGTCGCTGGAGATTCACGCGCTGTGCGAGGATTGCGGGGCCAAACGCGCCGGGGCTAATCGGACAATGAAGGCGCGGCGCTGATCGTTCAAGCCAGCTCAATCAAACCAAGGAAATTCAAGTCAGGAGAGAGGAAAAATGGCAAATCTCAAAGGAACCAAAACCCATCAGAATCTCAAAGATGCATTCGCAGGCGAGAGCCAGGCTAATCGCCGCTATCTCTATTTCGCCAAGATCGCCGACGTCGAAGGCCAGCCGGAAATCGCGGGGCTGTTTCGCGATACGGCCGAAGGCGAGACCGGACACGCCCACGGTCATCTCGACTACCTGAAGTCGGTTGGCGATCCGGCGACCGGCATGCCGATCGGCGATTCGTCGGTGAACCTCAAGTCCGCAGAGCATGGCGAGACCCACGAGTACACCGACATGTACCCGGGGATGGCGAAGACGGCGCGCGAAGAGGGCTTCGCGGAAATTGCCGACTGGTTCGAAACTCTCGCCAAGGCCGAGAAATCTCACGCAGGACGCTTCGCCAAGGCGCAGGGCACGCTCTAACAGGCATCGCGCGAACACCACGCGGGCGGGCTCTGAGAGCCCGCCCGCTATTTCAACGGCGGCGCCGCGCCGGGCTGCGGTACGCGCGCGCGCCCGCATAGAAAAAGTCCGCAGCCAGGATTTTTCCCGATGGCCAACCGAATCGAGGCGAGGCCGAGCGACGGCCTTTCCTACAATTCCACAGAAACGAAGTACTGGGACCGCGCCGGACTCGACAAGGAAGTCGAGCGGGTGTTCGACATCTGTCACACCTGCCGTCTGTGCTTCAATCTTTGCCCGTCGTTTCCGGCGCTGTTCGACGCGACCGATCGCAACGACGGCGACGTGAGAGGGCTCACGGCGGCCGAGAAAGCGCGCGTGATCGAGCTCTGCTACGGATGCAAGCTCTGCGAGATCAAATGTCCCTACACGCCGCGCGACGGTCATGAGTTCCAGCTCGATTTCCCGCGCCTGATCCTTCGCGCCAAGGCGGTGAACGCGAAGGAAGACGGCGTCAAGCTGCGCGAACGGCTGCTGGCCCATCCCGATCAGCTCGGCAAGGCCGGCGCGACGGCGCCGGGGCTCGCCAACGCGATGTGCCATCAAAAGTTCCAACGCGTGATTATGGAGAAAATCCTCGGGATTCATCGCGGCAAGCTGCTTCCCGACTTCGCCGCTGAGACTTTCGACAAGTGGCTCAGGCGAACGCCGCTGCCTGCCATCCCGGCCGAGCCGACCGCGAAAGTGGCGATTTTTCCAACCTGTTTTGTCAATTACTACAACCCCGGGCCGGGCAAGGCTGCGGTCGAGGTTTTTGCGAAAAACGGATGCGCGGTGAAATGCCCGAAGCAGAACTGCTGCGGGATGCCCGCGCTCGACGGCGGCGACGTCGAGTTCGCGCGCAAGGAAGCGCGGGCGAATATCGATTCGATGCTGCCGCTGGTGCGCGAGGGCTACAAAATCGCCGCGATCAATCCGACCTGCTCGCTGATGATGCGGATGGAGTATCCGAACCTGCTGGCCGGCGACGAGGTCAAGGAGTTCGCGGCGGCGGTCGTCGATTCGCACGAGCTGCTCTACGAACTTCACCGCGCCGGCAAGTTCAACAAAGAATTTCTGTCCACGCCCGGCACTATCGCGTATCACGTGCCGTGCCATCTCAAGGCGCAGGGCATCGGG
>CALAOW010000170.1 GCA_937889395.1 uncultured Pseudomonadota bacterium
GCGCGCCGAGACGAAGTTGCTCGCGAAATTTTGGATGAGCTATTGCGATCAGCGCCTCGGCTCTATCCGCGGTCGATTTGCCGGTGAGGCAAGCCACTCCATACTCGGTAGCGACATACTGAGTATCGGTTCTTGGATCGGTGGTGGGTCCTTCGATCTTTGGGACGATGCGCGAGATGGCGCCTTTGCCCGCGGTCGAGTACGCGGCGAGAATCGATTTGCCGCCCCTGGATAGCTGAGCGCCGCGGATGAAATCCAACTGGCCGCCGGGAGCGCTGTACTGCTTGCCCATGATCGCTTCGGAATTGACCTCGCCGTCAAGGCCGACCTCAAGAAACGCGTTGATCGAGATAACGCTATCGTTCTGTCCGATGACGTTCGGGTCGTTCACATAGTCAACCGGGCGGGCCTCCATGCTCGAATTGTCGTTGAGAAATTCGTAGAAAGGCTGGTCGCCGGCCGCCAGCGTGTACACGTTCTTGTATCGATTGAGGTTCTTGTACCTGTTGGTGACGGTGCCCGACTGAATCAGCGCCGCCAGGGGCGGTATCATGAGCTCACTGTGTATGCCCAAATCCTTGCGGCCGTGCAGGGCGGCGCATACCGCGCTGGGCACTCCACCGATTCCCACCTGGAGTGTCGCGCGGTCCGGGATCATCTCCACGATGTACTTGCTGATCACATTGTCCAATGGCGTCGGCGGCCGGGAAGGCAGCGTGAACAGCGGACTTTCATTTTCGACAATCGCCGCGACTTCCGATATGTGCACCGACGAATCGCCGAACACGCGCGGCATCCTGGGATTGACTTCGACGATCAGATTCTTTGCGATTCGTGCGGTCGGGATTGTGTAGTCGGCGTTGGTGCCGCAACTGAAGAATCCGCCTTTGTCCATCGGCGCGACCATCATGATGAATGCGTCGATTCCTATTTCGCGCAACACCCGCGGCATCGCACTGAAATTGCCGGGCATGTAGAAGACGACGCGCCGATTGTCCTGTTGGCCCCGCTCGAAGAGCGTTCGTTCGACAATCGTAGGGAAGAATGGATGCGGCTTGATGACGTCCATGTGTTCGTACTTGAGAATCGTGAAGCCGGCGGCGGCGACCGAGTGCGAATAGTAAACGCGAAGCTCCTCGATCTTGCGGCTCTTCACTCGATTCTCGAGCGCTCCTAACAAGGCGGGCGGTTCGCTGAACGCCATGCCCATCGAGAGCGTGCCTCGCGACGGGATCAACTCCACCGCCGCCGCTGGCGTCATCAACTTCGATTTGTACTCCGTTTCGTACATGTACTGTCCGTTCCCCCGCCCCATTACCTGGGGATTTCTGTTCGGCGTCGCGAAGCAGGCGTGTAGTGGGTCATCTTCTTGTAGATGGCCATCACTATACTGTAGAACTGCTTGCCGCGCGCGCTGGGATATTCCTCTCGAGCGCGGGCCTTCGCGCGTTCCCACGCGATCTCGTCTTCTGGAGTTTTGACTACGCCGACCGGCATAAGCGTTGGACCTCCTGCTGACTATTCGATCGCACCACTCGGACGCGGAGGCAAGCCGGATAACAGCTGAATGGATCAACCGCCCGGCTGAATGTTATTCTTCGCGGCCGATGCGTTGTCGATTACTGCTTCGACGCGCTGAGCGCGCCTGGATCGGGAAACGCTCTATCACTTCAGGTTTGAGAAGTTTGCCGATCGCGGTGGGACCTGCTTGAATTCGCTTCGAGGACGGCACCATGAATTCAGAAATCGAGTTGCGCGACCATGTGTTCGTCGGCCCGTTGCGCCGATCCGTGAATAACGCTCGCAATGTTTCGGGGAGCATCCATGATGACGCGATGGCGACCAAGCTCGGTTTTCGCGGTGGCACCGTCGCCGGATCGATCCACCTGGAACTGTTTCCGCCGCTCCTGCTGAAAGCGTTCGGCAAGCGATGGTTTGAACGCGGCACTATCTCGATGTATTTCCTCAACGCGACGACCGACCGCGAAGCAGTCCGCGCGTTCCTTAAAGAGCCGCCCCACGATGCGGCCGACGCGCAGGTCGATGCCTGGATCGAGCGCGACGACGGCATGCGCGTAGCGGAAGGCACCGCGTCTGTCGGACGCCCCGAAGAGCCGACCGCATTGATCCGCCGTCCGCTCGATCGATTCGATGCAGGTCAGTTGCGGATCCTGGGTTCGCTTAAAGCCGGCGATCGCTTCGAGGAATGCGACGCATTTCTGACGAAAAATGAGATGACCGAACGGATGGAAGTCATCACCGAACCGCTGGAATGGTACACCAAGCCCTCGCCATGGGGCGGTGCAATCGCCACTCCGGCGACGATGGTGCATCTTCTATACACGCAACCGATCGCGACTCTGCGCGGCAAACTCGCCCAGGCAGTGGGCCTGTTCGGCGCGATCGAACTGCGCAACATCAACGGCCCGGTCCTGGTCGAACGTCCATACCGCGTGAGCGGGAGTATCGTGGCGCTGGGCCAGAGCCCCAAGACCGAATTCATGTGGTTCGAGACGGCGCTGAATGAAGCGGCCGGCAAGCGCATCGCCGAGATGAGGATGCTGCTGCGCTTCATGAAAGCGTCGTCGCCGCTGTACCACGACGCGATCGCAAGCTGATCCTCGTTAGTCAGGCGCCGGCGATGTGCCGCTCGTAAGCCCAGTCCTCGGTTCTCAGGTAGGCCACGAGGGCGCTGGCGATCGCCATCCGGATCGGTTCGGACGGCCACGGAATCACTCTTCGATTAACGAATGGGCAATCCAGTTCGCTCTTGCGCTCCAGCACCAGGTCGCGCAGCACCTGAGCGTTCAGGTGACTCATCGAGACCCCGTGGCCGATACAGCCGAGCGCGTAAACTGCGCGATGGTCGCCCAGATAGCCGACTGCGGGGGTAAGATTGAGCGTGACCGAAAATGGCCCGCCCCATCGATGGGTGATCCGAACGCCGCGCAGCGACGGGAACAGGAAGGCGATGTGCTCCTCGAGATGGCGCCACGCGGACTCGGAGCTATCGGCGTCGAGGTCGTTGCCCCAAGTCAGTCCAACCGGACCGCCGCCCATCACCAGGCGGTGGTCCGGCGTCAGCCGATAATAGTGGATGAGATTGCGCGCGTCCTCGATTCCCTCCAACCCGCTCCATCCGATCGGCTTGAGCCGCTCGGCGCTCAGCGGCTCAGTTGCGATCATGTAGGTGAAGGCGGGCACTTGCTTGCGCTTGAGTTCGGGGAAAAAGTGCGAGTAGGCATTGGTCGCGAACACGAGCTTGGCGGCGTTAACTGCTCCGCCCGGAGTTGTCAGCCTGAAATTGGGCCGCGAGGTGATCTCGAGCACCGGGGTCTCTTCGTAAACTGACGCACCCGCTTCCAGCGCGATCCGCTTGTCCTCGCGCACCAGTTGCGCCGGATTCACCAGCACCAGGCGCGGTTCCCACATCGCGCCCAGATAGCGTTCCGAGTTCACCCGGCTGCGCACTTCGTCGCGCCCGATCCATTCGATCCCGCTGAAGCCCAGTGACTTCATGAGCGCGACGTCGTGCTGGAGGCGGCGAATGTAGCCCGGCGCCGTAGCCACGCGCAGGAAGCCGGGGCGAATACGGCTGCATTCGAGCTTTTCATCCAGGATTAGCCGGTCCAGGTTATCAACCGCCCGCTCCATGTAGGCATGGGTCTCTTTGAGGAATTGCTTGCCGCGCAGCATCGCGGTCACGCCCAGCCCAAGCCCGACCACCGTCATCGCGAACGAGCCGTTGCGGCCGCTCGCGCCGTAGCCGACGGTTTTGGCTTCCAGCACCGCGACCTTGAGCGACGGGTCGGCGCGCCTGAGTTCGCGCGCGGTGGCAAGGCCGCTAAAACCACCGCCGATGATCGCCACATCGGCATTGATTTCACCCTTGAGCGGCGGCTCGGGCGTGTACGGCCCGTAAGTGTCGAGCCAAAGCGAAAGCGGCGAGTTCGGCAGGGACATTGTCGTCATGGCTGTTTTTATCCGGTCTCCTAAGCTCCAAACATGCTCGCCTTTCGGCCTGACTTGCAACCGCTGCGACGATGGATCGCCGGCGTCCAAAGCAGGCGGCGGCGATCGTTTACAAGGCATCTAGTGTCTGTGTGAGTATGAACCAGTATTTCAAAATGAAATTCCAGAAATAAAAGATCAAGGAGGACAAAAAATCGTGAAACAAATATGGCAGCTTGCAACCGGAGCGATAGCTTTGCTCCTGCTGGTCAGTCCGGCGAGAGCACAGAATATACAACGGTTCGCGGCAAATTTTTTGATGTTTGACGGCGCAGAGGTGGACGCTCTAGACACCAACACAACGAGCAATCCAATCTTATTCTACGACCGGACGATTAAGGTGCCGGCGAGCGTAAATCTCCTGTACGTCACGATTTTCGGGACAACTGACACGCATTCCGGGGCTCGGGAGCTGATCAATTGCCAAGCCGATGGGGTCGATTGCAACAATACCGGCAAGGCTTCCAGCAACGGCTCCCCCGCTGGGTGGGTCACAATAGCGCACGCCGCTACCGATCTTCATGACGTTGCTGCCAGCTATGGGTGGTGCGTGCCGATCAAGAAAAAGAAGAGCCACAAAATTACGCTGCGGCTAGCTTCCGACGGTACTGGCGAAGTGTTCATGGAGCAGATCCATGTGTTTGTGGATGGCTCAAAGCTCAAGAATCCGACTCTCGCCTGTCAGGACGGGGACATTCTCCCTGATAACTGATTGAGACTGTTCCGCGCGGTTTCCTGTTTGCGTCGCAACATGATTAAAGCAGGCGTCCCGCAGAACGTCGCGATGGCGATCAGCGGGCATAAATCCCCGCTCATGTTCGAGCGCTATAACATCGTTGCCGAGGACGACCTCGACGAAGCCGCGCAGAATATCGACGACTTCATGGGCGCCGAAGCGCAGCGCGCGCCCAAGGTCGCCGTTCTGCACAAAGTTGCCTGAGCTAGATCGCAGAGAGCCGCGCGAGGGTTCTTAATCGCGCGGCCCTTTTTTGGCCCTCTGAAAAGACGTTCATAGGTCATTCATAGTCCGAAGGGGGCACCCTTGAAATCTAAGGGGAATTCGCGCGTAAAAAGTGATCGGCGATCACTTTCGCCACGCAGCAGGTCACCTTCTTCGCGGTCGGGATGTGCAGAAACTCGTTGGGCCCGTGGGCATTGGCGTGAGGTCCCAGCACCCCGGTGATCATAAATTGGGCCTGCGGGAACCGCTCGCCCAACATCCCCATGAACGGAATCGTGCCGCCTTCGCCCATGTACGCAACCGGATTGCCGAAGTAGTCATTCGAGGCCGCCTCGAGGCTGCGCTCGAGCCACGGCGATAGTGCTGGAGCATTCCATCCGCTGGCGCCCCAGTTCGCCTGGAAACTCACTTTGCATCCATACGGCGGATCTTTCTCTAAAATGCTTTTGAGCTTTTGCGCCGCGACTTTTGGATCTACCGTCGGTGGCAGTCTTAGCGACAAATTCACCGCCGTGCCCGCGCGCAGCACGTTGCCGGCGCTGCCGGTCGGCGGCAGCCCGTCGGCGCCGAGAATCGACAGAGCGGGCCGCCACGCGCGGTTGAGGATCAGCTCCGTCGTATCGCTGCTGACGGGGCGCGCGCCCTCGATGAACGGAAACTTCGCGCCGATGTCGTCGCCGAGCACCGCGGCCGTGGCCGCCGCCTGCTTGAGGCGCGCATCGGGGATCGACGCGTAAAATTCCCTCCCGAGCACTTTCCCCGTCGCCTCATCCTCGACCCGGCTTAACAACTGGCGCACGATGCGGAAGCTGTCGGGCACGACTCCGCCGGCGTCGCCCGAATGCACGCCCTCCGTAAGCACCTCGACCTGGAGTTTCCCGCCGACCAGGCCGCGCAGCGACGTTGTCAGCCAAAGTTGCTCGTAGTTGCCGCATCCCGAGTCCAGCGCGATGCACAGGCTCGGCTGCCCGATCCGCGCCGCCAGATGCTCGATGTAGTGCGGGAGATCGAAGCTGCCGCTTTCTTCGCAAGCCTCGATGATCACCACGCATCGCGCGTGTCGAATCGAGTTCGCTTGCAGCGCGCCGATCGCGCCGATACATGCAAACATCGCGTACCCGTCATCGGCGCTGCCGCGGCCGTACAAACGCTCGCCGTCGAGCACCGGCTGCCACGGCCCCAGCCCTTCGCGCCATCCCGACATCTCGGGCTGCTTGTCCATGTGCCCGTAAAGCAGCACGCAGTCCTTCGAGTCGCCGGGGATTTCGATGAACAGCAGCGGGGTGCGGCCCTCGAGCCGCACGACTTCCAACTTTATCCCGCGGATCGGCTGGCGGCGCGCCCAATCCTCGAAGCGCGCGACGACGCGGTCCATGTGACCGTGCGCTTTCCAGTCGCGATCGAACGCGACCGACTTGTTGGGGATACGAATGTACTCGGCAATTTCGGCGACGATGGATTCATCCCAAAGCCGCTCGACGTGAGTTCGGATCGATGCCTTGTCCATGACGAATGCCTGCGCGAGAGAATTTCGAATCGGCGCAATGTTATCGCGCGGCGCATCCGTCAAGGAAGATCGACGTGACGATATCGACCGCGCGCTCGGGGGTCGTGTACTCGCGGCCGTAGCGGTTCATCCCGCGCATCATGCCCAGCAGCGATTCGGCCGCGATTCGAGTGTCTATCCCCGGCCTCATCGCACCGCGCTTGATGCCGTCGTCGAGAACTCCGCTGATCAATTGCGACAAGTCATTGCGCTGAGCTTGATACTGGCGCTCCTGTGAGGGCCGCAACGCCTTGGGATCGCGCAGCAGGGCGAAGAACTGACGGCGGCTCCAGAAAAATCTGAGAGAATGACGCACGATCGTCGCGATTTGCTCGCGCATCGACGTGCATCCCGCCAGCGCCGAGCGAATTTCGCGCCGCAGTTCGGTGAATCCGTCGATTACCGCGGCCGCATAGAGCTCCTCTTTCGATTTGAATTGGCGGTAAACGCTGCCCTTGCCGACCCCGGCGTGCGCGGCGACCTCGTCGATCAACACCAGCTCGAATTCCCTTTCGGCAAAGAGTTCCACCGCGCTCAGGAGGATTCTCTCGCGGATGAACGGCGTTGACGGCCTGCCACGGCCGTCTTTGCGGCGAATCGGCGGCGAAACCGGTTGGCGCTTGACGCTCACGATTGGAAACCTGCGATCATTAAATTCGTAGAAGCGTAGTCGCCCCTAGCAGGATGTTGAAAAATTCGGGTCAATTGTCGTTTTCGACTTCAAGTGCTTCAACATCCTGCGTAAACGCTGTCCTCTTACCTACAACATCTCCCCCGCTGGGGGAGACCGGTGAAAAAACCCCCGCTGGGGGAGACAAGAGAGAGGGAGCAGGCGTTGAAAATTACTTTTTCAACAGCCTGCTAGGGGCCTCATCTGAAATATGGACTGGCGGGTCCAAAATTGCAACAATAGATGCTAG
>CALAOW010000171.1 GCA_937889395.1 uncultured Pseudomonadota bacterium
GTTGCAACACATCCGTCAGTTCTTCTTTCCGCTGCTCGCGATGCCGGCGTTTGACAGCGCGCGCCCCGATGCGCTCGAATCCGGACGATTACGCCAATGCGATACCGTGCGCTCAGCGACGTTCGCGTCGTCGATCTGACTCATTTCATCGCGGGTTCCTATGCCACGAAGCTGCTGGCGGACATGGGGGCCGACGTGATCAAGGTCGAGCCTCCATGGGGAGAAGGCGGACGCAAGCTGGGGCCGCATCGCGCCGGCAATAGAGATCGCGGCGCCCTGTTCGCATTTCTGAATCTCAACAAACGCGGCGTTACGCTGAACTTGAAGCATGATCGCGGCCGCGAACTCGCCGCAGGTCTGCTCGACGGCGCCGATCTCCTGGTTGAAAACTTCGCGCCGGGTACTCTCGCCGCGCTTGGTCTGGCGCCCGATGAGATGATCGCGAAGTTCCCGAGGCTGTCGATCGTCTCAATTTCAAATTTCGGGCAGGATGGGCCGGAACGCGACGGCAAGTTGAATGACCTCGTGCTGTTCGCGCGTGGCGGATGGACATTTCCGGTGGGCGAGCCCGATCGCGAGCCGCTGACGCCGCCGGACTCGCTCGCGCAGTACGTCGGCGCGCTGTACGGGGCGGTTGCCGCGATGCAGGCTTTGGCGGCGCGCGATCTGGGCCTCGGCCACGGTCAGCACATCGACGTCTCGATCCTCGAGGCCACCGTCGCCACGATGATCTACGAGACCGTCACCTTTCAATACACGGGGATCGTGCGCCGTCGCGAGGGCAAGCGCTACGCGGTCGGCCCGTTTTTGATCGTGACCCTGAAGTGCAAGGACGGATACGCCGGCCTGCATTGCGTGACCGACAAGCAGTTCGAAGGATTGTGCGATCTGATGGGGCGTCGCGAGCTCGCTTCCGATCCCCGGTTCAATACCGCATTGAACAGGATGCTCAACAACAACGCCCTGCTCGAAATTGTTGAAGCGTTTTTCATCGGCCGTGAACGCAACTGGCTCTACCGCGAAGGGCAGCGCCGGGCGATTCCTCTCGTACCGATACCGAGCGTCGCCGAGGTGCTGGAGTGGGAGCAGACCAAGGCGCGCAATTATTTCGAAACGATCGACGACCCGGTGCTTGGAACGATTCGTGTGCCGGGGACTCCGCTTCGGTTGACGTCGCATCGCGGGGAAGCGTCGCGGCCGGCGCCGCAACTCGGCGAGCACAATCGCGAAATCTTCGGCGGGCGGCTGGGATTGAGCGATAGTGCGATCGATGCGCTCGAGAAAGCGGGCACGATATGAAGACGATCTTTGACGGCAAGGTTCGCGTGCTCGACATCTCGATGGGATGGGCGGGGCCGCTGGCTGGTCAAATGTTCGCCGAGATGGGCGCCGAGGTAATCAAGGTCGAAGATACGCATCACTTCGACTGGTGGCGCGGATCGCTCTCGATGGCGCCGCCGGAGATGCGGCCGATAGAGCGCGCAGCGGTCTTCAACACCGTCAATCGCGGCAAGCGCGGCGTCACGCTCGATCTTGCCAGCGCGCGGGGAATTGAAATCCTGAAACGTCTCGTCAATGTCTCCGACATCCTGGTTGAGAATTTCAGTCCGGGCGTGATTGATCGACTCGGCCTCGGCTACGAATCGGTGAGCGCGATCAATCCGCGCCTGATCATGATCTCGATGCCGTCGTTTGGGAACGACGGCCCCGAATGCAACACGCGCGGCTACGGCAACACGATCGAGGCGATGGCGGGAGTGACGGGACTCACCGGCTATC
>CALAOW010000172.1 GCA_937889395.1 uncultured Pseudomonadota bacterium
AATCGTCACCTTCTTCCAACGGAACCAGTTGAAACGACGGTCTGCCGTTGACGGTGACTACGACCGGCTCGCCGTGGTTGTCAACGCCGGACTAAAACTGCATCAGTTGGCCGGAGTAAAAGTACATCAGTGAGAGACACGAGAAGGCCTTCACGACCGGAAATTTCGGCCCAACAGGACTCGCACCAGCGCTGACCGACACCGGGCTGACCGCGACACCGGCAGCGGCTTGGTTTCACTTGGCGCTTTTGCAGAAGGGCGGACAGGGATTCGCGAAGGAGGCTTGATATCGGGAAAAATCCGTGAGAGTTTTGCGGCTAGCGCGTCAAAGTCGATGAAAGGTTTCTGAAGAAATTCGATCGCGCCTTGACGCAGAAAGTCCGCGCGCAGGGCTGCTTTGGATCGAGCACTGATCACTACGACTGCCACCTCAGGCATTTCCTTGCGGATCATACGGAACAGTTGTTCGGCGTTCAGGCTACCCGTCTCCGGCATGATGAGGTCCAAGGTGACCAGTTGAGGATGCAGCTCCCGGACCAACTCGAGCGCCGTCGCCGAGTCCGACGCCATCGCGACAATCTGGCAGCCGATCGCCGTAAGGCGTTGCGTAAGGATGCTTCGCGCCGAAACGGAATCCTCCACTATCAAAGTTCTTACGGACACAGTTCGCGACCCCACCTGGCGGGATCGTAGCATGTCGCGTTCGATTGGCAACTCTGCGGGATCGCATCGACAAGTGCGAGCCATCTTTCGCGCCAGCGGACGGAGCACGGCTACCGGCGCGGCCCTGAACCGACGGATCGCCCCCAACTCAGGCATCTTTCTTGCTGCAATATAGAGTCTCGCCCAACGGCCACAGGGGGCGATACCAATTGCCCGCGGGAGATGGTAAGCACTGCGCTAAAGAAACGGCAACGCAACGGAAAACTATTAGGAACCAAATCATTGGTCGTGAACGAAAGCAAAGACTTGATTGTGGTTGTAGATAGTGATCTGCGCGCGCTGATCCCTGAGTTTCTCAGAAGCAAACGCGCCCATATCGCACACACCATCCATGCACTGGAGCAGGGCGACTATGAAACCGCAGTGCGCGTGGGCCATCAACTCAAGGGCGAGGGCGCCGCGTTCGGCTTCGACCAAGTTACCGCGATGGGTGCCGAGTTGGAACTTGCGGCGACAAACGCCGATTGCTGTGCGGCACTGAAGTGGGCGAGAGCTCTGGCCGAGTTTCTCGACCACGTCGAAGTCAGATTCTGCGACTGAGCCGGCCGCGACTACCGGTATTGCCGAGGCGCTTTTCTCCGCGCCCTTCGATCAACTCATAGCTTAATCCGAGGGAATCGTCGTTCGAAAAGTTGCAGAGACGACACTGTATTGTTGTGAATTTGCTACTTATTGACATTCAAAGGCAAAATGACGCACTCTGGATCGTTGCCGACGAGGGCTGAAGACTACACCAATAAGCAGCGATTTTGAGAAGTTAAAACGATTAAAAGCCTGCTAGTCTTCTATTCTTTCCGTTAAGAGCGCCTATTCGTCGTTGAAGTTCACAATTGGCCCGTGGTTTGCTTCGCTTTCAGGGGATTGCGCTGGCAGGCGACGCTGGAGGAGCTACACAGTGAGCAGTATTGGATTCAGAAGGGGACGCCCCGAAACGGATATCCCAGAGGCTGAGAGAAGCCAGCTCCAGGCTGCCGAGCGTGAGCTCGAAGCTCTCCGCGCCGAACTGGCCGAGCAGGTCGCCGCTCGCCATGAAGCCCAAGGCCGCCTCGAACAGGAAGTTGCACAGCGCGATCGGATTATTGCCGAGGCCGAGCTGGCTGCGGTCGAGTTGGGCGAGCGCGAGACGGCGCTGCGCCAACTCTTCGATCAGAGTCTCGATTCCATGTCGATTCTCGATCTCGAAACCGGCAGGTACATCGACATCAACCAGGAGTTCAGCCGAAATACCGGCTACAGCCGCGACGAAATCGTCGGCAAACGTTCGCGCGAAGTCCGGTTAATGAGCCCCGAAGAGAACGACCGCCTGGTCGCCGAACTCAAACGAGCTGGCTTCATGAGGAACATGGAGGCCACCTTCCTCAGCAGGGACGGCAATGCCTACTGCGGCCTGCTCTCCGCGTTCAATATCAAGCTCCGCAGACATCTGTGCTGCGTCTTTATTACTCGCGATATTCGCGATCTCAAGGAAACTCAGAATCAGCTAATCGCCGCGCACGAAGCCGCGCTCGAGGCCCAGGCCCGCATCGAACAGGAGCTTGGTGAGCGCGATCGGATTATTGCCGAGAGCGAGCTGACTACGGCCAAGTTGCGCGAGAGCCAGACGGCGCTGAGCGAACTGTTCGATCAGAGTCTCGATGCGATGCAGGTTCTCGATCTGGACACCGGCAGATTTGTCGCCGCCAACAAGGAGCACACCCGAAGTACCGGCTACAGCCGCGAGGAAACCATCGGTAGACGTTCACGCGAAATCCAGTTTTTCGATAACCCCGAGGAGCACCTCCATTACATCGAAGAGCTCAAACGAGTCGGCCTGATCAGGAACATGGAGGCCACCTTTCGCCGCAAGGACGGCAGCACCTTCCGCGGTCTGATCTCCGCGTTCAGTCTCACGTTCCGCGGAAATTTGTGCAGCGTTTCGATCACTCGTGACATCAACGAGCTCAAGGAAACTCAGGATAAGCTAATCGCCGAGCACCAAGCCGCGCTCGAAGCCTCGCGGGCCAAGTCTGAATTCCTTTCGACCATGTCGCACGAGATCCGCACCCCCATGAACGCGGTGCTCGGGATGACGGAGCTGTTGGCGAACAGCACTCTCACCGACGAGCAGCGCCGGTGGGTCAAAGTGATGCACTCCAATGGCGACGCGCTGCTCAATCTGATCAATGACATCCTCGACCTTGCCAGGATCGAGAGCGGCCGCCTCACCATCGAGCGCGTCGCGCTCGATCTCGAAGAGTTGATCGACAAGCTGGGCGACACGATGGGCATGCGTGCGCACGAAAAGGGCCTCGAGCTCGCGATGCACATCGCGCCCGACGTGCCGCGCAATCTGGTCGGCGACCCGCTGCGTCTGCGCCAGATTCTGGTCAATCTGCTCGGCAACGCGATTAAGTTCACCGATCGCGGCCTGATCGTTCTGAGCGTCGAACGCGCGAACATCGTCGCGGCGGATCAAACGGACCCCGATCAGATCGGATTGCGCTTCTCGATCCGCGACACCGGCATCGGCATTCCCGAGGACAAGCTGTCGGTAATATTTTCCAGCTTCGGCCAGGCCGACTCGTCGACCACGCGCCGCTACGGTGGCAGCGGGCTCGGTCTGGCGATCGCGAGCCGGCTGGTCAAGCTGCTGTCCGGCGGCGAGATCGCGGTCCAGAGCGAGCTGGGGGTGGGCAGCTGGTTCAGTTTCGTTGCGATGTTCGGCGCCGGGCGGGCGGTGCCCAGGCGCGCTGGCGCGGCGGTCGTCAATCTCCGCGACGTTGAGATCCTGATCGTCGACGATACCGAGGTCAATCGCTTGATTCTGCGGGAGCTCCTCCAGCCCCAGGGTGCGCGAGTCACCGAAGCGCCAAGTGGTAAGGATGCGCTGGCGGAACTCGAGAAAGCGAGCGCCACGGGGCGCCGGTTCGAGCTATTCCTGCTGGATTGCAGAATGCCGGAGATGGACGGGATCGAACTGGCCGAGCGCATCCGCGAGTTCTATGCGAAGAGCGGCGCGCCGTCACCGGTCGTGATGATGCTCACCTCTGACGAGTTGAGCGTCCGCCTCCCGCAGTTGTCTGAACTCGGAGTTCGCGCCTATTTGGTCAAGCCGATACGGCGAGCCGAGCTGCTCGAAGCGATCGGTAGAGCAATGGGCGACGCCGAGGCGGTTGCAGAGTCCGCGGTGAGTCCGCTTGCGGCCGAAGCAAATGGCGCGCTCCACGGATTGCGGATCCTGCTGGCCGACGATTCTCCCGACAACCGTATGCTGGTGCGCGCATTCCTCTCGAATACCGGCTGCCAGCTCGACGAGGCCAAGGACGGCCGCGAAGCGTTCGCGCGGTTCACGACCGGAAATTATGACTTGGTGCTGATGGACATCAGGATGCCCGTGATCGACGGGATCGAGGCGACCCGCGCGATCAGGCGGTGGGAGAATAAGAACCGCGAGGGGCAGCGCACGCCGATCATTGCGCTGACTGCGTCGGCGCTGCCCCTCGCGGTGCGCACGTGCCTGGCCGTCGGCTGCGACGCCCACGTGAGCAAACCTATCAAACGCGTGACTCTGATCGACGCGATTCGCGCCGCAGCTGGCGCCGACACCGCCAGCTCCGGCACGCACGTCGCAAATTGAGCAAATCAACGCAAGCATAGTGTAACGCGACCGGAGCGGATTTTCCGGAAGTGTTGCAACTTTGAAAACGGTGACGGAGGACGTCCCGAGAGGAGCTGGGCGGCGAGGTTTCAGGCGGCCAGATCGAACAGCTGGTCGATGAACTGATTCTGTTTGCGAATATCATCGTCGCTGACCCACCGCGCCTGGCCCTTCCGGATCATGTGCATCGCCTCGTATCCCTCAATCGTTCGCCGGGCCGCTTGGAATTCGCGAAAGCTCTGCTTGGCCTTCACTCGTCGTTTGATCGCTCGATGATCCTGCTCCAGGATGTTGTTCAAGTATTGGACCGGTCGATGTCGGCAGCGGCGGCGCAGGGTTCCTTCCTCTTTCACCTGTAATCGCCGAGCCGTAGAGGCGGGCCTTATCAGTATTGATGACGCGGGGCTGGGGGTGCGATGGATCGCTGAGAGCCTTGCGGAACAGGCGTTTGGCCGCAGCAGCATCGCGCAACGCCGACAGCAGGAAGTCGATAGTGGCACCGGTGGAATCGA
>CALAOW010000173.1 GCA_937889395.1 uncultured Pseudomonadota bacterium
ACGGGTTCGGGGTCGTCTGTGATATATGGAGGTCCCGCGAATGCAATCACTGGAAAGCTCAGGATAAAGACGACAACCGCTAACCGGCGGAGAGTCGCTGCGCCACGGGGACCGGCCTTCATCCTACCAACCAGTACCCGCGCCCTGACGCCCGCCTACTTCGACGGCGCCGCCACCGGCGGCGCCTTGGCCATGTACAGCGGCGCAGGCTTGTCGAGTTGCGCGAAGCTGAAATCGCTCAGCGCGAACACGGCTTTGCTCGCGCTGGAAGATGCGTAGTACTCCGTCCGCTGCGCCGGCTCGCCGGGAATTGGCGGGGTCGTTGGCCTGACGCTGATCTTCGCGAGCTTGACCGCGCCGAGCTCCTTGCCGTCCTTGCCGATCAGAGTGATTTCAGCCGCGGGATTGTCCAGCCCGAACGGCTGAGCGCTCGGCATCGGATCGGCGACGATCGACGTGCCTTTCAGATCGCGGAACTGATTGAGCAAGCGCTCGACGACCGGAATATCGCCCTCCGACGTCTTGCTTCCAATCATCACGTCCCACTTCCCGCCGGCTGCGCGCTTGAGCGTGAACTCGCCGTCGCTGTTTTTGACTTTGACGGTCGCAACCGCCTCGGGATCGGCCTTCAGGATAGTTCGATCGCGAAAATCCAGCGCCGACTTGTCCAGGCTGCTCATCACGTACCCGGCCACGGCGTAAACCGGCGCGCGCTCTCCGCGGCGCACGTAAATTCCGCTCTTCCCCTGCTCGCTCTGTTTGAAACCGAACAGCATCGATTGCTGCTCGCCGTTCTTGAGCACCACCGTCGCCGCCAGATGCGGCTTTTCGAGCCCGTATTGCGTGACGTTGCCGGGCGCATCGGCGATAAAGTCGGACGCCTTCGCGTTGACCAGCGTGCTCAGCGCAGTCCGGACCGCCATGTCGTCGGCCGCGTACGGCGTGGGCTTGACGATTTTCCACCGGTCGCCGTCGCGATCGATTTCCACCGTCTGCCCATTGTCCCGCGCGATGATCAGCTTCTGAACGTCGTCGAGTTTGAATGCCATCAAGTCGCGGACGCGCAAATCGTTGACCGTCTTGTTCATCCCGGCCGGGAACACGGCTTCGGTCAGCAGCACCGCCGGACTGTCGGCGAGCCGGACATAAGCGTTGAACCCAATCGGCGTCGATTTCCCGACTTCGATTGCGGGCAGTGTTTTCTTGTCGAAGGTCGTGACCGTGACGGTCGTGGTCGGAGGCTTGAGTCCGAATGGTACGAGATCCGCCGGCTTCTCATCCACGGTGCGGACCACGGCGCAATCGGCGATTGCGCGCGCGAGGTTGTTGGCCTGCGTCTGCTCGGCCTCGGCTCCGATTGGCTTCACGAGCCGCCATGGTTTGCCCTTGCCGCGCTCGAGCACGATGTCCCGGTCAGAATAGCGCAGTTCAATTTTGGCGATATCGTCCTGCTTGACGGCGAGCAGCTTGCGCTGCGCCTCCGGCACGGAATAGCGGCCGACGATAAAGGCGTAGCCGCCGACAATCGCAAACAGAATCAGAACGATAATGGTGTTGCGCAGCCGCATCGGACTTGAGTCGGATTAGGGGGCGCCTCAGTTGCGCCGTTCCCACCACACAACGATCCCGGCAATCAGCAGCATCTCGGGCAGGAACAGCACCGCAAACGCAAACACTATGGAGAACTGCCCGGTGGTCAGGCGAAAGCGCGACGCGCGGATAGACCGCGGCCTGATCGAGATCGAATTTTCCTCGCCGGTCAGCCAGTCGGCGCTATTGATGAAAAAGTCGCGGTTGAAGAACGTCGCCGCGTATTGATTGTCGGCAAACTCGGTGCTGCCGAACACCACCATGCGCGCATCGCCCTTGCCCCAGCCAAGTTGCTCGAGGTTGCCGTCCACCGCCATCACCACCGCGATCGGTCCGCGCGTGTCCTTGGCTGTCAGTTCGGCCTTCTGCTGGCGGAACACCGCGTCGAGATCGACCTCCGCCCACGACGTTTCGCTGGTCTTCGCGATCGGAGTGACGGTCAGTCCCGGTTTCAGATTGGGTTCGGCGCCAAGCGATCGGGACATCGCAAACACGGTGCGCTGCTTGAAATCCTTGGTAATCGGATGCTCGCCGTAGGTCTGCACCAGCGGATTGAGGCCGAGCGCGGGACCTTCGAACAGCCTCACCACCTGGTCCACCACGATATCGTTGCCGACCTTGACGCCCCACTCGCCTGCCAGTTTCACCATCGCCGCTTCGTCAATTGGATTGTCGGGGCGCTGCGGCCGATACATCGCGATCATGCGCCCGCCATGTTTCAGATAGTCATTCAACGAATCGGTCTCGTGCTGGCCGAGCGGCTTGATCGGTCCCGCGACGATGACCAGGTTGGCGTCGTCGGGCACCTTGGGCAATTGCGCGAGTTCGAGCTTGCGAACCTCGTAGCCCTCGCCTTCCAAATCTTTCTTGATGGTGCCGTAGCCCGACTGGGTTTCGGTATCGTCGGGATCCGCCTCGCCGTGCCCGTCGAGGAACTCGACTACCTTCTTGCTGCTCCTGGTCGCGCGAATGATCGCGTTGGTCAGCGCTTCCTCGGTGAGTTCGGTGACGTTGGTGCCCTCGCCGTTGTCGCCGCCGTACTGCATGTGCGTGGTGCCCATTACCGACACTTTGAAACGCTCGGCGAGCTCGGGATGCTTGTCGGGATCGACCAGCTCGTAAGTGAGCTTGGGCGAGTAGTACGCAAACGTCTCGTAGAGTTCGCGCGCGGCGGGATTCTCGCCGCCCTGAAAGAAGCCGTAGAACTTGAGCGGCTTCTGCAAACCCTTCACCACGTTCACCGACTGGCTCGAAAGGCTGTGAACCTTCTCGGCAGTCAGGTCCAGGCGCGTATGATGGAGCGTCGAGATATAGTTAATCGCGACCAGCAGCCCGATGTAGGCAGCCGAGTAGATGACGGCGTTGGCGCCGTAACGCGCCGAGCGCCCGGTCGTGATCGATGAAAGCTCGGAGCGGCTCGAAGTGATCCACAGGACTATCGCGAAGATGCCGCAGATCAGGTTGGCCCACACGAACAGCAGAAAGCCGCTCGAGATAAAATAGTCCACCAGCCCGAATGAGAGCAAAACCAGGCCGAGAATTCCGTATAGCGCCGCTGATCGCCGCATCCGCCCCTCTACCTTACCGCCAGCGCGCCGACTCGACCGAGCGTTGGGTCAAGAACAGCGCCACGAAGATTAGACTCAGAAAATAAACGATGTCGCGCGTATCGATGACACCGGTGACCATCTGTGCAAAATGGTCCGGCAGCGAGAGATAGCGCACCAGGCCCACAAGTAGCCCCCCACCTCCCTGCGCCGGCCACGATATGACGAACAGCAGCAGCAGCAGGCCGAAGCAACTGATCGCCGCGATGATCTGATTCTGGGTGAGCGAGCTGGTGAACAATCCTATCGAAACGAACGAGATCGCCAGGAACGCCAGTCCGAGATAGCCCGAGAACATCACCCCGACCTCCGGATTGCCGAAGGCTACGAGGATCAGCGGAAACATCCCGGCCAGCCCTATCATAATCAGCATAAAAGCCGCCGCCGCGATGAACTTTCCCGCGACGATCTCGCCGGTCCGGATCGGAGCTGTCAACAAAAGCTCGTAGGTGCCGGTTCGCTTCTCTTCAGCGAAGCTTCGCATCGTGATCGCCGGCACCAGGATGACGAGCACGATCGCCAGATTGTGCAGCATCGGCTCGATTACCCGCTCGTTGAGATTCAAGCGCTGCAACACCTCGGGATTTTGCATCGCGGAGTAGGCGGTCAGCGTGACTTCGAAGTAGCGCAGCAGCGCGAAGAAAAAGAAGCCGCCCAGCAGCAGGAACACCGTCATCACGACGTAGGCGACCGGCTGCAGGAAATAGCCCGAGAGCTCCTTGCCCGCGATTGTAAGAGAATTTTTCATTCCAGCCGCACGGGTCGCTTAGGCATGCCCCGCTCCAACCTCCTCCAGCGTTTCCTCGGCGCTCGCCCCGTCTTCATGATGCTCCTTGGTGATAGCGCTCAGGAAAATATCTTCGAGCGAGATCCCGGCCGGGAGCTTCTTCAGGTATTCCTCGAGCACCACCCGGCCGTCGGCGATGATCACGACCTTGTCGCAGATCTGCGAGACCTCGGGCAGGATGTGTGTCGAGAGCACGACCGTTCTGTTCCCCTTGAGATCGTGAATCAGACCGCGAATTTCGTGAATCTGCCGCGGATCGAGACCGATCGTCGGCTCGTCGAGGACCAGCACGGGCGGATCGTGAATCAACGCCTGCGCCAGGCCGACGCGCTGGCGATAGCCCTTGGAGAGCTGGCCGCAAATCCGATGCGACATGTCGGTCAGGCCACACACCTCGAGCACGTGCTCGAGCGCCGGCTCGATCTTCGCGCGCGGGACGCCGCGGAGTTTCGCGACAAACCTGAGATAGGCCTCGACCCGCATGTCGGGATACAGCGGCGGACTCTCGGGCAGGTATCCGATTTTCCGGCGCGCCTCGAGCGATTGTGAAAAGATATCGAGTCCATCTATCAGGACGGTGCCCGCGGTCGCCGGCATATAGCCGGTGATGATGCGCATCGTGGTGGTCTTGCCGGCGCCGTTGGGGCCGAGAAAGCCGAGGATGGAACCATTCTCGGCTTTGAACGATACGTCTTTTACCGCGACAAAGTTGCCGTAAGCTTTAGTTAGGTTTTTAACCTCAATCATTCAGGTCGTCCGATTCGAGAGCCACCGAGACGCCGTGGCCGGTTCAGCTTCAATTGACGAAGCGGCCTGCGCGGCAATTCAATCAACAACAGACCAACCGACTAATTAAGCACACCACGCCAAACTGTCAATACGACGAAACAGCGATCTGACATCGGGCAATATTTTCGATTGACTTTCGCGGCGCTTTTGCTTTGAGAACCGTATCGGCTAGTTTCGACTGATGGCCGCAGAACGCAAGCAACTGATTCTGGTCGACGGCTCCGGGTACATCTTCCGCGCTTTTTTCGCGCTGCCGCCGATGAATACGTCGCGCGGGATGCCGACCCAGGCGGTGTACGGCTTCATCCGGATGATTCTGAAGCTGTTGAAGGACGTGCGCCCGTCGCATATCGCGATCGTCTTCGACTCGCCGAAAAAAACTTTTCGCGACGACCTGTTCGCCGATTACAAGGCCAACCGCGCCGAGGCGCCCAACGACCTTATCGTGCAGATTCCCTACATCCATCGCGTGGTCGAGGCGTTTCGGATCAAGTCGCTGATGCTCGACGGATACGAGGCCGACGACGTGATCGGCACGCTCGCCAAGCGCGCGGCGCACGAGCATTTCATCGTCACGATCATCACCGCGGACAAGGACTTCATGCAGTTGGTCGGCCCACACGTCACTCTGTGGGACACGATGCCGACCCACGAAAAGCGAATCGGGGTGCGCGAGGTCAAGGAGCGCTTCGGCGTCGAGCCGGCCGCGCTGGTCGATATCCAGGCTCTAACCGGCGACAAAATCGACAATGTCAAAGGTGTGCCGGGCGTCGGCGAGAAAACGGCCGCGGCGCTGGTTCAGAAGTTCGGCGGAGTGAAAGAAATTTACGAGAACCTGGACCGGATCGAGGAGAGCGGGATTCGCGGCGCGAAAAAAATCGCGGGACTGCTCGGCGAGCATCGCGCGGCGGTGGACCTCGCACTGCGGCTGGTGCGCATCGACACCGACGTGCCGCTGAGCGTCGAGCCCGACGAATTCGCGTGGCGGGGTGTGGACGAGCGCGCGGCTGCGGAACTGCTGCGCGAGCTGGAGTTCCATTCGATCCTGCGCGAGATATCGCCGTCGCAAGTGGAACTTCCCGGTCTGGAATCGAAATCGAAGCATACCCCCACCGTCACCGGGGAAGATCTCGCCGACGCGCTCAAAACTCTTGCCAGCGCGCCGCGCATCGCGTTTGACCTCGCCATCGCCGAGGCCGGTCAGGACAGGTTGCAGCTCGCAAGCGCCGACAAAACAATCGTCGTCGAACATGACGGGATTGCGAGCGCAGCGCCTTTACTCGGCTCCGAGCGCCCGCCCAAATCGTGCCACGATCTGAAGACTCAAATCGGCGCGTTCGCCCGGCACGGAATCGTGCTCAAAGGCGTCGATTTCGACACGATGCTGGCGGGCTTTCTGATCAATTCGGGACAGCCGGAACCGTCGCTGACCGATCTGTATCACGAGTACCTGGCTCCGCTTGGCGCCCGCGGTACGCCGGGCACGAATGCGGAGCTGGTGAGAAATCTTCGCGAAGCGCTGGCGACGCGGCTGGAAGCCGACGGGCTCACTTCGTTGTTCGACGACATCGAGATGCCGACCGCGCCTTTGCTGGCGGCGATGGAAGCCGCGGGAATCGGCATCGACGGCGACGCGCTCAAGATCATCTCGAAGGAATTTGCCGAGCAACTGAATCGGCTGGAACGCGAGTGCTACGAGCTGGGCGGCCGCGAGTTCAATCTCAACTCGCCCACGCAGCTACGCGAGCTGCTGTTCAACGAGCTGAAACTTTCGGCGAAGGGTCTGAAAAAAACCAAGAGCGGATTTTCGACCGACGCCGATACGCTCGAGAAGCTCGCGGCGGTGCATCCCATGCCGCGAAAGCTGATCGAATACCGCACGATTTCGAAATTGAAGTCCACTTACGCCGACGCGCTGTCCGAGGTGATCCGCTCGGGCACCGGGCGAATCCACACGACCTGGCATCAGGCACTGGTCGCGACCGGACGCGTCAGCTCGAGCGATCCGAATCTGCAAAACATTCCGACCCGCAGCGCGGAAGGGCGCCGGATTCGCCGGGCGTTCGTGCCGAAGCCGGGATGCGTCTTCGTGTCAGCCGACTATTCGCAGATCGATCTGCGCGTGCTGGCGCATCTGTCGGGCGACAAGACATTGGTGGACGCATTCAATACCGGCGAGGACATCCACGTGCGGACCGCGACCGAGGTACTGGGAGTCACGCCGGACAAAGTCAACGCCGAAGCGCGGCGGCTGGCCAAGGTGATAAACTTCGGGATCATTTACGGGATGGGCCCCCAGCGGCTGGCTGGCGAGCTCGGGATTGCGCTGGCGCAGGCCTCGGATTACATCAAGCGCTACTTCGAGCGGCTGCCGGGCGTGCGTGCGTGGCTGGACGAGACGGTTCGCACCGCGCGCACGACGGGCTATGTAACGACGATGTACGGGCGGCGCCGCTATCTGCCCGAGCTCAACGCCCAGCCGGGCGGGGCTCGGGCGCAGGCAGAGCGAATCGCCGTTAACACACCCATCCAGGGCACGGCGGCAGACCTGATAAAACTCGCTATGATACGGCTGGACGGGGTGCTTCGAGAGCGCGGACTGGCTAGCCGGATGATTTTGCAGGTGCATGACGAACTACTGCTGGAAGCGCCCAAAGACGAGTGGCGAGAGGCGGCAGAGTTGGCAAAACGCGAAATGGAGGGGGTGGCCGAACTCAAAATTCCGTTGAAGGTGGAGCTGAAATCCGGACCAAACTGGGCTGAGATGATCGGCGCGGCATGAAAACTCCCCTGAATTTAGTCACCCGCACCTGCGTCTACTCAAGTTGAGAACACCAGGCCGCCAGGACGGTGACGAAGCCGAGCTAATCGATCGCTCCCGCAAGGGCGATTCCGAGGCGTTTGGCGTTTTGGTGGAACGTTATCAGCGCCGGGTGGTCGGAGTCGCGCTGGCGGTAGTGCACAATCAGGATGACGCGATTGAACTGGCGCAAGAGACATTTATTCGCGCCTTTGAAAACCTTTCGAAATTCGAATCGCGATCGAGCTTTTCAACCTGGCTGTATCGAATCGCGGCCAACCTCGCGATCGATTTCTGGCGCCGCGAGGGACGCCATGTGGTCCTTCATGGAGAAGACGCCGATGCCGAAATCAGCAAGATGCCGACCAGCCAGGGAGACTCATTCAAGGAAGTCAGCCGTAGCGAACTCTCGGCGCGCCTAAGGCAAGCGCTGGAGGAGTTGACGCCGGAACATCGTGCAGTGATACTTTTACGCGAAGTCGAAGGAATGTCGTACGACGAAATCAGCGACGTTTTGCAGTGTCCCAGAGGAACGGTCATGAGCAGGTTGCACTATGCTCGAACCCACCTGCGCAACATCTTGAAGGACGTGGCCGGAAGCTGAACGCGATATGGCTGAATGCGGTGAAATAGGCATGATGCTCGGCGCGTTCGAGGACTCCGAACTCGAGCCCAACGAGATGCAGGAAGTCGCGTTTCATCTGGCGCGGTGCGAATCCTGCAGCGGCATCCTGGCCGATTACTCGACGCTCGGACGAGACCTCAGATCGATTGCGGCAGAGCCGTCGCTGGCCGGATTTTCGAGCGCGGTAATCGCTCGCGTCGATCGCATTCCACAGCCCGCGCTGACGAGAATCGCGCGTTTCTTGAGGCGCCAGGCGGATTCTGTTGGTTCAGGCTTCGCGTGGGGCGGCGCGGTAGCAGCGGTCGCCGTCGTGACGATAATTCTGATGACGCCGTATGTCGAGCAGTTCGCCAATCGAGGGCCGCACTCGACCACTTCGATCGCCACGACCGGGCACGAAGCCGCCACGGCGGCAAATCAAGTGGCGGAAGCGGCGGCCAGCGAGCCTACCATGGCGGATAACGATTCTCATGCCGACATCTCGCGGCTCGAGTCGGAAAACCATTCGGTTGCAGTCTGGAGCGAGCCTCGCAGGGACACGACCGTCATTTGGTTACCGGATCAGCCTTAGGCCGCCATGACGCTGCGTTTCGGTAGCCTCACCTTCCTCATCATCGCGATCACGGCCCTCGGAACGCCGGGTCTCACGTACGCACAGGCGGGACCGAAGCAGGTGACCGTTTATATCGACTCGGTTATGGCCGCAGATACCAACGAGGGAACCGACCCGCGGCTGGCGCCGATGGGCGCGAAGCTGCGGGGCCTATTCGGCTTTTCGACTTACAGCCTGATCGGCCACAACGAGGGGCAGACCGCTTGCGGCAAGATGATCGCGTTCACGCTGCCGGGCGGCAAAATTCTCCACGTGCAGCCGCGCGCGATCGACGGCGACATGATCGTGATGGAGATCGTGCTGTTCGACGGAACGCGCCCGATGATGACCACCGACCTCAAGCTCAAGAACAATGGGACGTTGATCGTCGGCGGCCCGCGCTACGAGCAGGGGATGATGATCATCTCGATTGGCGCGAGCACCGGCGGATCGCATCCGATGCAGGCTCAAGTGGGCACCCCGGCCCAGGCAAATACCCGCTAGCGCTGACGCCGCTTAAGAACTTCACAGCGGATCGAAATACGGCGCGATGCGGCCGTCGAAGTGGAACTCGCGCGCCAGCGCAATCCACTTGCGATCGATCCCGTGCAAGGGCTGCGGCAGACGGTCGAGCGGGAAGAAACCGGCGGCAACCGCCTCGAGCGGATTTGGCTTCAGCTCGCCACCGACGATTCGACAATAGAAAAGCATCGAGTAGATATGCCGGGCGGGTGAGCCGTACTTCTTGCTGTCGATTACGGCGATCAAGCGCTCGGGCTCGACGATAAGTCCGGTTTCCTCGCGTGCTTCTTTGGCCGCGTTCTCCGCGGGCGATACGCCGACATCGCAAAACCCGGTGGGATACCACCATTTGCCGGTCGGCCGCTGAATCAACAGAATTTCGTCGCGCTCGTTGAATGCGATCACGCCGCATCCCGATGCCGCCGTGACATATCCTTCGTAACCGGCGATCACCTGCTCGCGCCATCGCCGGCGCAATGCTTCGGCATCTTCGTCGTTCGCGCCGGCAAGGACCGCATGCATTCGGGCAGCCTCTTTGAGCAATTCCTCGTAGCGTTCGGAGTCGAAGCCGTCGGGCTTGAAGGCAAGTCCGGTCCGCGCGATCGCTGTTATACGTTCTATGAAGCGCGCCAGTTCGGCGAGCAGATCAGAATCCGGCATTGGAATCGCTAGCCACTCGACGCGGCGCCGCACACCGACCAGGCGGCGTCGGCAAGCGCGGGTACCAGTTGCTTCATGCCGGCGAACAGAGGATCGTCGGCCTGTCCGCGCACGAATCGGGCGTAGCTGCCCTCCATGATGATCGCGAGCTTGAACAGCGCGAACGCCTGATAGAATGGAAAATCGCGCATCGCGCGCCCGGTGCGGCGCTCGTATCGATCGATCATCTCGCGCCGCGTCAGCCATCCTTCGGCGGCGGCCATGCTGGCGATCACGCCGCCCGACGCGCGGTCGGTTGGGTCGGGCCAGTAGGTCAGCATCCAGCCGAAATCGGCCAGCGGATCGCCAATGGTGGACATCTCCCAATCGAGCACGGCGATCGCGCGGGCGCTGTTGGGGTCGAACATCACGTTGTCGAGCTTGTAATCTCCATGGACGATTGTGGGCGCCGGTGAGTCGGGGATTCGCGCGCGCAGCCAATCCTTGACGTTTTCCATCACGGGCAGCGGGCGGGTGTGCGGAGTCGTGCGCTCGAGCTGATCGGACCATCGCTTGAGCTGGCGTTCGAGGTAGCCGTCAGGCCGTCCGAAACCCTCAAGGCCGACCGCGCGCCAATCGACTTCCTGCAGCGCGACGAGCACATCGACCATCTGCTCGCTGACCCGGCGGCGAAGCTCCGGGGTTTGAACGAAATGCCGGTTGTCGGCTCGCACTACCTCGCCGCGCATGTACTCCATCAGGTAAAACGGCGCGCCGAGATATGACGGATCATCGCACGCAGCGTACACGCGCGGCACTGGCACGGCAGTGTCCTGGAGAGCCTTGAGCACGCGATATTCGCGCATCATGTCGTGCGCGGTCGGGAGCAGCAATCCACGCGGCGGGCGGCGAAGCGCCCAGCAACGGCCATCGAAATGAATCAGATGAACCTCGTTGGAATGGCCGAACGAGATATTTTCGGAGCGAAGCGCGCCGGTGTCGCCGAGCTTGCGCTCATCGAGGAACCGCTTCAAGCCGGCGAGATCCACCGTGGCCGACGGTCCGGTTTTTTCCTGCGTCGAAGTACTCATCGAGCCGTACTGTTTTCGCAAACGCAGCTCGCGGTCAAGTGAAATTGACCTGGCTATGCCGATTCGGCTGCCGCCGGCTGCGCGACCGCGGTCTTGCGACGGCAAAGCGCAGACCTATACAAAGAAATGCAGTGAACGCGGCGCCAAAGTTGAACGACAGCCAAAGCACCGGCCAGTTGGCCGCGATGATCCGCCTGGCGCGGCCCCATCAATGGATCAAGAACGCGCTGGTATTGGCGGCGTTGATATTCGGCCAGCGTCTGTTCGTTTTTCACGATGTCGTGCTTGCGGTCATCGCGGTCGTCGCGTTCTGCGCGCTTTCGAGCGCCGGTTACGTTCTCAATGACATCGCCGACCGCGCCGCGGATCGACTGAATCCCGAAAAATGCGACCGCCCGCTGGCGCGCGGCGATATCACGGTTGCCGCAGCAAGCAGGGCGGCCTTCTCGCTGGCAGCGATTGCGGCCGTGTTGAGCATCGTATTGGGCGGGGAATTCGTGGGAATCGCACTGCTATACGTCGCGCTTCAGTTTGGCTATTCGCTATGGGCCAAGCATCAGGTGGTCATCGACGTGATCGCGGTTGCGGCTGGCTTCGTGCTGCGCGCATTCGCCGGCGGCGTCGCAATCCACGTCGAGGTATCGCCGTGGCTGATCTTCATCACGTTCGTGTTGGCGCTGTTCCTGGTGCTGGCGCGCAGACGCCACGAACTGATAGCGCTCGGCGACGACGCCGTCGCGCATCGCAGCGCGCTCTCGCAATACAGCGTCCGGCTGGTCGATCAGATGATCTCAATCGTCGCCGGCGCGACTCTCGTCAGCTATATGATTTACACCGCGTCGGCCGAGGTCGAAGCGAAGCTCGGGACCCGGCATCTCTATCTGACGGCGCCGTTCGTCGCATTCGGAATCCTGCGCTATCTGTACCTGATCGACGAGCGCAACGAAGGCGGCGACCCCGCCAGCGCGTTGCTTCACGATCGGCCGCTGATGGTCGCGGTCGCGCTGTGGGTCCTTACCGATGTCGCGTTGTTGTACTTCTAGGACTGCCGTTCGCGCGCGGTCTCAATAATTTGGCAGAACTCCGGTCGGCGAGCCAACCAGGCCCTGCTGCTGGAACGGATTGCGTCCAAATGGACTTCTCCCATACGAGCCCAAACCGCCAAGCGTCAACTGGAACTGGATCTGTACTTCATTGGGATTGTACGAATCGGTGACTCCGAGGTCCGCCGCCCAACAATCGCACGGCGATTTCAGCCGCATGCCATATTCGGTCCACAGCGCTTTACCCGACGCGAAATCGTAGTTGGGTGAAAAGTAGACGCCCATGAAATCGAATAGCTCTGTGTACGCGGCTCCCGATACGAACTCCGCAGCGTTGTTGTTCGTTCCGGGAATGACCGTGTCGCGCCGATTGGCATAGTTGAATCCCAACTTGAGGAACGAGCCTTGCAGCGCCCTGCCCATATTCATATTCGACCCGCTGGTCGACCACGGCGGCTGATAACTCACCCACGCGCCGGCAAGCGTGACCCCGGCATGGGCTCGCGGACTGTAGTCGACCTGCGAACTAAAGCTCGCAACCCGGGTCGCATAGATTTGCATCAGCGCCTCGATGTCCGACATGTCCGATCCATTGGCCACTTGGTGCCCCATGTCGTAAGCCTGCTGTATCGTCAATGAGCCAAGTTCCGAGGAATGCTCGCCGTCCCGGACGATGTTTCCCGCGTGTGGCACCAGGGAGTCCGCGATCGGTTCTTCGTGGGACAGCCCAACGGTCGAATCGGTATCGGATAATCCTTCGGTCGGAGTCGCGTCGGTTGTCGTCTCCTCCGGAGGCAGTCCGCTGGTCTTGGCGAACAGCCGCGTGGTGAACCCATAAGTGAAGAGACTGCGCGAGTTCAGACGATCGAACGAATCGAACAACGGCATGTTGCCCTGGTAGATGTTCGGCACATAGTAATAGTTGGCAAACGGTTCGATCGTATTTTTGAGCTTCTCGATCGACTTCCATTTGACGTCGTAAACGCGATCGAGGACCGTTGAGATTCCCGCGGTTGCGTATGGGACGATTCGTGCGCTGGTTCCTTGGGCGCTGAAGGGGCTCAGCACAACACAATTATTTTGAGTAAGCTGAACCGCGCCACCCTTTGCGCAAGTGTTGTGGGCGGCGCTGGCTGAAGGTGTGGAACCGACTGGAATGATCTGCAGGTTGTGTCCGGCCGTGTCATAGAACGCCGCTTGCGAACCTATCTCCTCATAACCCTGGAGGTAGTCGCCCAACCGCCACGGCAGTGTAACGCGAGGATTGGCGTCCAGCCGCGCGCCGTCGATCCCTTTGTACCGGTAGAAGTTAACCGCCTCCGCATCGTAATCCGCGAACATAAGGTTGTTGAATAGTTCCTGGCGTCCGGTCACCGTCAGATCGGGCAGCCGCTGCAACGCGAATTGTTGCGGCTGAATCAGATCCTCATTCCAGGTGCCTTGCAGCCGCACGAACGCGTCTTCGAATTGATCGAGCAACCCGAAATTCGACGGCGCATTTCGCATCGAGTTGAAGTTGCCGCCAAAGCCGTGCGACAACGTCCACACATCCATCTCTCGCAGGTACAGGCTGTCGCTGACCGAAACTGTGTCGCCGTATGCGATCAGATCGTTTGTGAGATGCTCCCGCGTCATCGCGATAAGCCCGTAGCGGTCCAGTGGGATGTGCGAATCGGCGATCTGCGGGTCCACGATGTCTTCCTGACGATTCGCATTCGACCGGAGCGACTCGTTGTAGAACGCGCCGTCCGCCCACAAATAATCGTCCTTCCCATTAACCAACCGATACTCGGCCAGGCCGCCGACTCGCTGCGAGGTCTCGATGTCGAGCGCGACCGTCGCGTCGGAACTCCTATTAATCGCGATATAGTACGGCTGAAGCCACTGAAATCCGCGCAGTCCCGATTCACCCTCTCGCCCCATCAGAAGGCCGCTGTGCCGCGAAGTATCGGCCGGAAAGATCAAGTACGGCGTCTTCATTATCGGGTAGCCGGCCACGTCGAAGGTGGCGTTCTTGGCGGTGCCGGTGTGTCCGATGTTCACTACCATCTGATCCGCGTTTATCGACCAGTCGGGCGTGCCCTTCTCGCATCCGCAGGTCGTAAAGAATCCATCCTTCACCTCGTAGCTCTGCCCCTCGAGCTTTACGATCTGCTTGCCTTCAAGATGGTAAATATCTTTTTTCGCCAAAATCTTGGCGTTGTTAAGCACCATCGTCTCGTTGGTAATGTCGATCGTCCCGTCGGTCGCCCACATTTCGATTTCCGGATCGATCAAATGGACATGGCCGATCGCGCGGGCCTGGCGGTCACGGCGCATTATGTCGATCTCGTCGGCCTTCAGCACGCTGCCGCCCTGGCTCATGACGGCGTCGCCCTTTACCACGAAGGTGTCGGTCTTGGAGTCGTAGATCGTTTCCTGGCCGGTGACGGTGACCGGTGTTCCTCCGTGCTCGGCGCGGACCGGGGCAGGGATTCCACCCATCTTCCGGCTCGACTTCACAGGCGCGGCAGCCGGCGAATCCGCACTGGCAATAGCGGCGGGCCACAGCATCGCTGCCCACACCAACAAAACCGCAATCGCGGTTCTTCTAAGCGCCGGCTTCAGGAAACAACCCAATTCGCCCCTCGCGGGTGAGAAAATACGGGTAAACTTCGCCGATAAGATACACCGATCCCGTGATCAGCGCCACTTCATCGGGCGCCATTTCAGAAATCACTCGCTCGATCGCGCGGATCGGATCGCGCTCGACGCGCGCCGGACAGTGCGCCGCGAAATGCGCCACCAGTTCCTCCGGTTCGAGCGGGCTTTTGGGCTTGGCCCGCGTCAATGTCACGTCGCGCACGCGCGGACCCAGCATGGCGGCCATCGCGCCCCATTCCTTGGCCGACTGGCAGCCAAATATCAGGCGCGGTTTCACGCCGGGACCGAGCTCGACGCTCATCGTCTCGAGCAGTGCCGCAATACTCATCTCGTTGTGCGCGCAATCAAGGATAACCAGCGGCCGCTTCGATACGACGTCGAAGCGCCCCGGCCAGCATATTTCCCGGATGCCTCGCCGGATGGCGTCCTCGTCTATTCGCCAGCCCTGGGCGCGGATCGCCTCGAGCGACGCCAGCGCAATCGCGGCGTTCTCGTGCTGAAATGGCCCCGCGAGCCCAATCTCGAGATCGCGGATTTCCAGCCCAAGGCCGTGGTAGTCCAAGCGATGCGCCGGGGCGTGCGATCGGTACGAGAAGTCGCGATCGATCAAACGCACCGCGCTTCGGCGCTGCGCGGCAAGAGAAGTCAGCGCCAAGCGCGCATCGGGGTCGCGCGCGCCAATCACGACCGGGACATCGTTTTTGATTATCCCGCCCTTCTCACCCGCGATCGCCGCGATCGTGTAGCCGAGATATTCCATGTGGTCGAAACCGATCGGCGTGATTACGCTCAAAATCGGCGTCACGACATTGGTCGAATCGAGCCGCCCGCCCAGCCCCGTCTCGACCACCGCGATATCGACGCCCGCCTCGGCGAAGTACAGGAACATCATCGCGACCGTGAACTCGAAAAATGTGAGCGCCAGGCTGGCCCGGTCGTAAATCGCGCGCAGCCGCTCGATATAGTCGAGCATCAGCGCCGCCGGAATTTCGGCGCCCGAGATTCGCGTCCGCTCCGCCAGATTCACCAGATGCGGCTTGGTGTAGAGTCCCGTGCGGTAGCCGGCTGCGCGGATGCAACTGTCGAGCATCGCGGCCACCGAACCTTTGCCCTTGGTGCCCGCAATATGCACGGCGCGAATCCTGCGATGCGGATTGCCGATCAGTTCGAGCGCGGCGTCCATGCGTTCGAGCTTGTAGATCTCGCCGCGCGACTCCAGCGAATAAAGCCAATCGATGGTGGTGCTAAGCCGGTCCATGTCCAGCCCGGAGTTTACCGCCTGTCACCCGACGGCGAAAGTTTCCGCCTGGAGTCCCCTTTCTTCTGTCATTCTAGAGCGAAGCGAAGAATCCCGGTTCCTTCCTACGCGTCGTCCGTCGGGAGCGGCCGCGTCCGATTCCTACCTCGCCCGTTTTTTTTACGGGAGAGGAAGCCGGCCGCAACGCGGCCGGTAGGTGAGGTTCTGCGATCACATCACCAAGGTCCGCTCCGCGCACTTTCTTGTGTCATCCCGACCGGAGTCTGCGGAGCGCAGCGACCCCGGATCTTTTTC
>CALAOW010000174.1 GCA_937889395.1 uncultured Pseudomonadota bacterium
GGAAATTCAACGTGGACGTCGAGCTTCAGGCGCCCAAGGTTCCTTACAAGGAAACCATCAAAGGACGCGCCGAAGCGCAAGGCAAGTACAAGCGTCAGTCGGGCGGCCGCGGGCAATACGGCGATTGCTGGCTTAAAGTCGAGCCGAACCCGCGCGGCAAAGGCTTCGAGTTCGTCGATAACATCGTGGGCGGAGTGATCCCGCGCAACTTCATTCCGTCGGTCGAAAAGGGCGTGCGCAACACGCTGGTCGAAGGACATCTGGCCGGCTATCCGATGGTGGACGTCAAGGTGACGGTATTCGACGGCAGCTATCACGACGTGGATTCGTCGGACATGGCGTTTCAGATTGCAGCCTCGATGGGCTTCAAGCTGGCGCTGGAAAAGGCCAAACCGATCATCCTCGAACCGATCGTCGCGCTCGAAGTTGCGTGTCCCGATAAGTGCATGGGCGACGTAATTGGCGATCTCAACTCGCGCCGCGGCAAAGTGCTCGGGATGGACAGCAAGGGCCACGGCCAGGTGATCAAGGCGCAGGTGCCGATGTCGGAGGTGCTGAAGTACGCACCCGACCTGCGCTCGATCACGTCGGGCCGCGGCTCGTTCGAGCAGCACTTCTCGCATTACGAGGAGGCGCCGGGGCCGGTCGCGGAGAAAATCATCAAGGAGACGATCGCGGCGCGCGAGGCCGCCGGCGCCAAATCGCACGCGCACGCCCACGCATAGCGCCGCGCAGCGGGGCAGGGCGGCCTGGTATTGCCAGGGCCGCCCGTCAAGTACAATCAGCGCTGAGTCAGCATTGCGATGGCGCCGATAGGAAAAAGCCTGGTCTTGGCCGGAATCGCGATCGTGGTCGTGGGACTGGCGCTGTGGGGATTGTCGTCGGCGCCATATATAGGCAGGCTGCCCGGCGACATCTACATCCGTCGCGGCAACTTCAGCTTCTATTTTCCGCTCGCGACGTGCATTCTTATCAGCATCGCCGCGACCTTGCTGTTTTCGCTGATGAGGCGTTGACGAATTGGCAGCGAAAAAATCCGTAAGCCCGCATCGGCTCGCAGAGCGCAAGCGGCGCCGCCGCGAGCTGATCGCCGTCGGAGTTGCCGGCGCGACTCTGGTCGCGTTCGTGCTCGCGCAGACCGAACTGCCGCCGCTGACGCGTCACACCTCGCTGGTCTCCAACCTGGCGGTCATTTCGCTCTTCAACCTGAGTTTTTTACTGCTCGGATTGATGCTGTTTCTGGTCGGACGCAATCTCGCCAAGGTCATCTTCGAGCGCCGCCGCGGATTGATTGGTTCGAAATTCCAGGTCCGGCTGGTCGCGGGATTCATCGCCGTCGCGCTAATCCCGAGCGCGTTCCTGCTTTACGTGTCGGGCGTGTTCCTGCACGCCGACATCAACAGCTGGTTCAATCCCGCGTACGAGCAAATTCTCAATGACTCGCTGGAGATCGCGAAGACCTACTATCTGAACTCGGCCAACAACGCGTCGCATTTCGCCCGCGTGCTGGCGGGTGAGATCTCGGCGCAGGGCCTGCTCGCGCCGCAGAAGCGCGACGACCTCAAAGCGTTCATCGCCAAGCGCCAGGAGGAATACAACCTCGGCACCATCGAGGTGTTCTCAGCCGATCGCAAACTGCTGCTAATCGACATTAGTCCCAAGACGCCCACCGGCATCGGCGCGTCGCCGGATTCGCCGATCATCTCGCAAACGCTGAAGGGACAGGCGCTAACTCGCACCGACCGCCTCGGCGGCGCCGACGTGGTGCGCGGCTCTGCGCCGATTTACGTTTCGAGCGAAACCGACAACGTGCTCGGCGCGGTGCTGGTCGATTACTATCTGCCCAAGAGCCTGGCGACGCGCGCGACCAACATCTCGCGCGTATCCGAGGATTACTTCCAGCTCCGAATTCTTCGCGAGCCCATCATGAACAGCTACCTGCTGACGCTGGCGCTGATCGGGCTGGTGGTGGTGACGCTGGCGAGCTGGTTCGGAATTTTTCTTTCGCGCGGAATCACCGGCCCGATCAAATTGCTCGCGCGTGGGACGCAGGCAGTCGCCGGTGGCGATCTCAATTTCCGCATCCCGGCCGTAGGTGACGACGAGATCGGGCACCTGGTCGATTCCTTCAACCAGATGACTGCCGACCTGCGCGCTTCCGCCGCCGAACTCGAGCACCGGCGCCAGTACACGGAGACTCTGCTGCGCAACGTGTCGGCAGGCGTCGTCGGGCTGGACCATGATGGCGTCGTCACGACGATCAATCCATGCGCCGAGCGGCTGCTCGATCTTAGCGCCGCCGCGGTTATAGGCCGCAACTACCAGGGAGCGTTCCCGCCCGCGCTGGCCCGCGTGCTCGACGACGTGTTCGCCTTCGCCACGCGTCCCCGCGAGGCCCGCTCGACCGTCAAGCTCGAAGCCGCAGGCGGCGAGACCGAGCTGATGATGACCGCCAGTCCGCTGGGCGAGACGCCCGACGAGCCGGCCGGAACGGTGCTGTTCTTCGAGGACGTCAGCCAGATAGCGAAGGTCGAGCGGATGGAGGCGTGGCGCGAAGTCGCGCGCCGAATCGCGCACGAAATCAAGAATCCGTTGACGCCGATCCAGCTTTCAGCCGAACGGCTTCGGCGCCAGCTCGGCGCGCGTCCGGGAATCGAATCCACGCTGGTCGAGGAATGCACGCGAACGATCATCGGCGAAGTCGAGGATCTGAAGCGGCTGGTCAATGAGTTCTCGGCGTTCGCGCGGATGCCGCATCTGAACCCGGTCCCTGGTGACATCAACGCGCTCGCCGGCGAGACCGTCGCGAATTTCCGCGCAGCGCATCCCAACGTCGAGTTCGCGCTCGCACTGGACCCCGCGATTCCACTCATCCCGATCGATCGCGAGGCGTTGAAACGCGCGCTGGTCAACCTGCTCGACAACGCCGTCGCCGCAGTGACCGCCATCAATCATAACGGCGCTGGTCCGTTGATAGAGGTGCGCAGCCATCGGCGGCCCGACAATTCAATCGTAACCCTCGAGGTCGCGGACAACGGCCCCGGCATCGAACCACGCCTGCGCACGCGCATTTTCGAGCCTTACTATTCGGGCAAAAAGGGCGGCACCGGACTCGGCCTCGCGATCGTTTCAGCGGTCGTGACTGACCATCACGGCTTCGTGCGCGTGACCGATAACCAGCCGCGTGGAAGTAGATTCGTGCTCGAGTTTCCTGTAAAAGACCTACAATTCGCAAAGGCAACCGGCTGATGCGACCCTCACCGCGCTACAACGAAACGCGATTTCCGGAGAAACTTTGACGTGAATGAGACCGTGTTGGTGGTCGATGACGAGGAGCGGATTCGGTCTGCCTTGCGTGGAATCTTGAGCGACGAAGGCTTTCGGGTCGTCGATACCGGGCACGCCCCCGGTGTGATGGAGCTGATTGCGCGCGAGAGTCCCGCGATCGTTCTGCTCGACGTGTGGATGCCCGACATGGACGGCATCGAGTTGCTGCGGCGGATCAAGTCCGAGCAGCCGCGCGTGCCGGTGATCATGATTTCCGGCCACGCCAACATCCAGAGCGCGGTCGCGGCGACCAAGCTCGGCGCCGCTGATTTCATTCAGAAGCCGTTCTCGGTCAGCGGATTGCTCGCTTCAATCGCGCGTGCGCTGGAAGGTGACTCCGCCGGGCCGGATCCGTCCAACCCGCGCGGACTGAGCGCGGAAGTCCGCGCCGCCGGCCGCAAAGCAATCCGCGCCGGCGCGATCCCGCAGCGAACCATCGCGCGTTCGATCGTGATGGCCGGGCAGGGGCTTCACACCGGGCTCAAGACCGGCGTCATACTTCATCCGGCGCCGGCAGGGTTTGGAATCGTGTTCACATCGCTTGCCGACGAGACTGCTATTCCGGTCCGCTTCGAGAACGTCACCGACACCGGCTACAACACCACGCTGACCAGCGGCGGCCGCTCGGTCCGCACGGTAGAACATCTGCTGTCGGTGCTGCACGCGTTTGGAATCACCAACCTCCTCATCAAGACCGACGACGAAGTGCCCGCGCTCGACGGCTCGGCGCTCGAGTTCTGCAAACAGATTGGTGAAGCCGGACTCACCGAGCAGGACGCGACCGTCGAACCGATCGGAATCAAACACAAGATCATGATCGGAGAGGAAGGCGAGGGCCTCGAGTTTATAAAGGCCGAGCCCGCGGACCATCTGATAATCGACTACACGCTCGATTACCCCAAACCGATCGGCGTCCAGCAGTTGCACTTCGAACTTACTTCGCCCGACGCATACACCCGCGAAATTGCGCCGGCGCGCACCTTCGGCTTCGTATGGGAATTCCGCAGGCTCGCCGAGTTGGGCCTTGGCAGCGGCGCCCGCCTGGACAACGCGATCCTCGTCGATGACGACAAAGTCGTGAACACCACGCTCCGCTTCCCCGACGAATTCGCACGCCACAAGGTCCTTGATCTGATGGGCGATCTCTATCTGCTCGGGCGTCCGCTGCATGCTCATGTCACCGCGTCGAAGACCGGGCATTCCGACAACCTCGCGCTGGTTAAGGCGATTCACGCGTCGCTGCAGAGCTGAACCGGGCGCCAACAGGCGCGCCGGGTTGAGTTGATGGCGCAAACCTCCCGCATGGACCTCAAGGGAAAAGTTGCCCTGGTAACCGGCGCGGGCCGCCGGGTCGGTCGCGCGATCGCGATAAAATTTGCCGACCACGGCGCTTCGGTCGCAGTTCACTATCGCAGCTCGCACGCCGAGGCGGACGCAGTCGTCGCTGAAATCGCGCGCAAGCGTGGCAAGGCGCGGGCATTCCGCGCCAATCTCGAGAACGTTGCGGAAATCGAAAAGATGATCGCGAGCGTGCTCGATGCGTTCGGCCGAATCGACATTCTCGTCAACTCTGCTTCGGTCTTCGCGCGCAAACCGCTCGCGAAAATCACCGAGCGCGACTGGGACGCAACCCTCGATACCAACCTGAAGGCGCCGTTCTTTCTATCGAAGTTCGCAGGCGCTGCGATGCGCCGGATTGGCGCGGGAAAAATCGTCAACCTCGGCGATTGGGCCGGGACGCGCCCGTACAAGGACTACCTGCCGTACTCAGTGTCGAAGTGCGGGATGATTGGGCTGACGCGGGCGCTCGCCAAAGAACTTGCGCCCGAGGTTCAAGTGAACTGCATCGCGCTGGGCATGGTGATGCCGCCCGAGGAATACAGCAAGCGCGAAGTAGAGCGGCTGGTCAGTCGCACGCTGACCAAAAAAATGGGCGCGCCGGAAGACGTCGCACGCGCCGTGATGTTCTTTTGCGAGGCCACCGACTTCGCCACCGGCGCGACGCTGGCGCTCGACGGCGGCCGCCTCCTCGTCTAGAACTTTTCTTCGCCTCTGCTCTGAAAATAGCGGATTTTCACCCCAGCGTGGGTGGGCCGAAGGCCTACGAGCAACTCCCCCCTCTCACCTGTTCTAACAGGGCGAAGCCCGCATCTTTTCTTAACATTGGGTGCAGGGGTCACCCCTG
>CALAOW010000175.1 GCA_937889395.1 uncultured Pseudomonadota bacterium
CGTATGTCTTGGGAGAAAGAAGTCGAAGAAATCCGCCGCCGCGTCGAGATCGCCAAAGGGATGGGCGGGCCCGACAACATCAAGCGCCAGCATGACGGTGGCAAGCTCACGGTACGCGAGCGGATCGACAGGCTGCTCGACGCCGGATCGTTTCACGAGTACGGCGCGATTGCCGGAGCGCCGAAGTACGAGGGGCAGACGCTCGTGTCGATCATGCCGGCGAACTTCGTCGGCGGCACGGGGCGAATCAACGGGCGCCGCGTGGTGGTCGGCGGCGACGACTTCACGGTGCGCGGCGGCGCTGCCGACGCGTCGATCGGCAACAAGCAGGGCTACGCGGAAATGCTCGCGCATGAACTGCATCTGCCGATTGTGCGGCTGGTGGACGGAACCGGAGGCGGCGGCAGCGTGCGTTCGCTCGACACGATGAAACGGACCTACATCCCGGCCAATCCCGCTTTCGACGTGCTGGTAAAATTGATCGGCGAGGTGCCTGTGGTCGCGGGATGCATGGGCTCGGTGGCGGGGCTTGGCGCTGCGCGCGTGGCGGCGTCGCATTTCTCGGTGATGGTTCGCGGGTCGAGCCAGTTGTTTATCGCGGGACCTCCGGTCGTCAAATGGGGCGTGGGCGAGGAACTGACCAAGGAAGAACTCGGCGGCTCCGAAATCCACGCGCACATCAGCGGTGCGGTGGACAACGAAGCCGACAGCGAGGACGACGCGTTCGCGCAGATTCGGCGCTTCCTGTCGTATTTGCCGCAGAGCGTGTGGAACGTGCCGCCGCGGATGACGCCCGACGACGACCCCGGCCGGCGCGAGGAGGAGTTGATCGGCATCGTGCCGCGCAATCGCCGCCACGGTTACGATGTGCGGCGAATCCTGGAACTCGTGATGGACCGGGAGTCATTTTTCGAGATGACGCCGTTCTTCGGGCCGTCGCTGGTGACGGGATTTGCGCGCCTGGACGGATTCCCGGTCGGCGTGATGGCGAACGATCCGTTCTCGATTGGCGGATCGCTGGACGGGCCGGCGTCGGACAAGATGGTCAAGTTCGTCGATCTTTGCGACACGTTTCACATTCCGGTGGTGAACTTCGTCGATCAGCCGGGATTCCTGATCGGACGCGAGGCCGAGATGGCGGGAACGATTCGGCGCGGCGTGCGCGCGCTGTATGCGCTGTTCCAGACGACGACGCCGCTGGTTGCGATCATAGTGCGCAAGGCGTTCGGAGTCGCGGGCGCGGGCCATGGAATCACGACCGGGTTGAATCTCCGCTACGCGTGGCCGTCGGCGGATTGGGGCTCGCTGCCGATAGAGGGAGGGATCGAGGCGGCGTACAAGCGGGACTTGGCGGCGTCGAGCGATCCCGAAAAGTTGCGGGCAGAATTGGAAGAGAAATTCAACGCCGTACGCTCGCCGATTCGCACCGCCGAAGCGTTTGGAATCGAGGAAATAATCGATCCGCGCGATACGCGGCCGATTCTCGTCGACTGGGTGCATCAGGCGTACGAGATAGTTCCCACGCAGCTGGGAGTCAGAACGCGGACGATGCGCCCGTAGGGGAGCTTTGCGTACCCGCTCGCTGCTTTCGTTTCCTCTCCCTGTTGGGAAGAGGATGAAGGTGAGGGTCCTTATCCAGCGCGCCGGCTCCCTTTTTTAACACTGGCTACCCGTGCCCACGGGCGGTCGCCGGAGCGGTTTGAGCGTGCTTTTCAGCCGCCGCATGGCCGCGAGTGAATGCCATCGCGATGATGTAGATTATCATTCCGCCCAGCGCGACCTTGACCCACTCACCCCATCCGTAATGGACCGCGACGTAGAGCGACAGCGGCGCTGAGATTGCGACCCATCCGCGCGCGACCAGCCCGAAGAAGGCCCATCCGGTCGCTTGCAGAGCGGGGGAGACGTCCTCGAGAGCCTCGGAGAACTGAGCAGCCCACGGCACGTAGCCTATAGCCAGGAAGCATCCCATCAGCGACGCGACCATCGTCATCGTGGCGCGTGGAAGCACGTGACCGAAGGTTGGAATCCACCAGACCATCAGGATCGAGGCGAGCATCGCGCCGAAGATTGCGATCGGTTTGCGCGTTTGCAGGCGATCGGAGACCAGCCCCGTCAGCACCAGGGCGGCGAGGTTCGCCAGCCAGAAGTATCCATTCATCTTCGCCGCATCGGCAGGCGTGTAATGAAACGCCTCGGTGAACATCAACGGCCCGAAGCCCTGGATCGCAAAATACAGCGTCAGGTTCGCGCTTGCCCCGATGACGAGCAGCCAGACCTCGAAATGACCGAGCAGACGCCTGAAGGCGTCGCTGGTGCTGGAAGGAAGTTCGGAGGCGGAGGGCAGGCGTCCCTCGGCGGCGAGTGCCTGGATTTCAGTCTTCATAATCTGCATGCGCAGTTCGGGGCTCAGATCGCACAGCCACAACACAATCGGGACGTACATCGCGACCGCGAAGAATCCCATTATCCAGATCTGCGATTGCCAAGTGTGATAAATCGGCAGCGTCTTTCCCGCTACGTAGTTGGCGAGGAAGGCCGCGCCGACCGGACCGATCGTCAGCAGTCCGAAGGCCAGCGCACGGCTGAGCCGCGGCGACATATCGCGCACCAGGGCAGCCAAGGCGCCCGCTGTCAGACCGGCCACGATTCCCATCAAGGTGCGCAGAATCACGAACGAGACGATGCCGGTGATTAACACGTTCAGGAACAACAGGCCGGTGACCAGGCCAAGACATATGTCAATGATGAGGACGCGGCCGTAGCGGTCTGCCAGCGGACCACCGAAAAACGCGGAGATTCCAGAAATCAGCACAGCAAAAGTTATAAATGCGCCGTACACGAGGTGGCTCATGTGCAGGTACGGAAGTAGGATCGGCAGCAGGGGAGCCAGCTGGAAATCGTATGCGCCCAGAATCGAAGCGAGCACCGTCAGGATCAGCAGGGACCATCGATGGGCGCCGCGCGGATATTCAGTCAGCGTTCGAGTCGCCACGAAACTGTTCATGCCGTCTCTCCCCATAAGCCCGATGAACGTTGGCTTAGGTTCTCTACAACCAAGAGCCCCGAAAACACAAGGCGCATTCCTCCGAGCACTGGTGCATGCGGGCCGTGCCTGCTAAGAGGCGGGAAGCCGACAAGCCTCGAAAAGGACTGCTGAGCGATGGAGATAAAGAGCCCCGCCGTGGGCAAGGTGATCCGACTCTCGGTCGAGAGCGGGGCGCAAGTTGCGCGTGGCGACGAAGTGATGGTGATCGAATCGATGAAGGTCGAGATACCGGTCAAGGCCCCGGCCAACGGGCGCATCATGGAGTTTCGGGTCAAGCCGGGCGATCAGATTCAGCGCAATTTCGTCCTCGCCGTGATCGAAGCGTGACGTGCAGGGCCAAGTGCTGCCTATCATGGGCAAAGGAATACTCAGATAGACGGGAGTAATACTAAATAGGTAATCGACTAAATACTCATTATATAGTTGGTTCGTATATACTGTGAGAGTAGAGTGACGACTGGACGCAGGCCGAAGGGGGGTCTTCGCTTTGTCCAGACGTTTTTCGCCATGGCTTCTCGCCGCCGCGGGCGGCTTGCTGCTCGCAGCCAGTCTCGGGGTAATTCTGTCTCTACCGCAGAGCGCGAAGTCGCGATCGGCGCGTGCTAACCGCAACGCGCCCGGATCGCTGCACGCGCGCGACCGGGTGGCGCGCGAGGCATTCTTGCTGAGCCGGCGTGGACTGAACTTTGGAGTGCCGCCTGGTGCGTATCGCGCGGCGATCGCCCAGATGCGCCGGCAGGAGCGCAAAGCAGTTGGAAGCGCCAAGCTGGATGCGACGGACTCGCCGCAAGCGGCTGCTTCTCTCGCGTGGAGCGCTCTTGGTCCTTTGCCATTGATTAATGAGATTCCCGCCTTCGGCGGAATTTCACTGGGGGGCGCACTCGCCGGCGCGACGGGACGGGTTACCGCGCTGGTCGCGGACCCGACCGTGAGCGGACGGATGTTCGTCGGCACCGGCGACGGGGGAGTGTGGATGCGCGCCAATGCAACCGCGGCATTCGTACCGATATTCGATCTGGAGCCCACGTTGTCGGTCGGCGCGCTTGCGCTCGACACCACCACCAGTCCAAATCCAACGCTCTACGTCGGCAGTGGAGAAGGCAACGGCTCGGCCGATTCATACTATGGCGAGGGAGTGTTCGTCTCGAGCGATCTCGGCAATACCTGGACGCAACTCGGCGCAAGCAACTTCGCGCACGCATCGATCGCCTCGATCGCGGTCGATACCACGCAGACGCCGCGAACAATCTACGCGGCAGTAACCTACGGCTCGAGCGCGAACCGGGCGGACGCGTCGTGGGTCGAGGGCGATTTCAGTCAAGACGGCCTGTGGCGCTCGGGCGACGGCGGCGAGTCCTGGATTCCATATCCCGCGGGCACCTTCGGCGCATGCCCCTACTTCACCAGCGATCCATGTCCTGCAGAGTCGGTGGTGATCGATCCCGCGTCGCCGACCGCCGTTCTGGTTTCGATTCTCGGAGCCGGCGTGTTCCGCTCGTCGAATTCCGGATTCAGCTGGACTCCTGCCAGCCTGCCCAACTTGGGCGGCGGCGTCGGCCGCGTGAGCGTCGCCGCTGCGGACGGCGTTGCGTATGCCATAGTTGGCGCGGCTGACGGTATCGAGTACGCGGGATTCTACAAATCCGCCAATGACGGAGTCACCTGGACTCAGGCGTCGGTGCCGAGCGCGACGGTCGCCAGCACGACTATCGACGGGTCCAGCTCGAGCAACTTTTCGGAGTCGTTCTTCGACCAGACGATTGCGATCGATCCTGCCGACGCAACCGGCGCAACCATCGTGTTCGGCGGCGTCGGAATCTACCGCTCAATCAACTCCGGGAGAAATTGGACTTCGCTCGCGCCGAGCGGCGGAACGCATTCGGATCAACACGCGATCGCGTTCGATCCCGCAAGCGCGCACAGCTTCTTTCTCGGCAACGACGGCGGGCTTTATCGCTTCGACGCCGGCACTCTCACTTGGGCGGCTCTCAATGCGAGCATCAGCGCGGCGCAAGCGGATTCGGTCGGTCCTCATCCGACTAACAGCACGGTGGTGATTGCGGGATTTCAGGACAACGGCACCGCGCGCTTCAACGCTACGCAGCCGCCGGCGTCGAGCTGGACAGAGGTGGATAACCTCGACGGCGGATTCGCGCTCTTCGACACGCTCAACCCGCTGTTTGCCTA
>CALAOW010000176.1 GCA_937889395.1 uncultured Pseudomonadota bacterium
AGAACGACTCGTGAGGCTGCTAGTTTTTGTGTCATCCTGAGCGCAGCGAAGGATCTCGCGCGTTAGCGCGTCTGCACGACCGAACTTTTTTGTGTCATCCCGACCGGAGTCAGCGGAGCGGAGGGACCCCGGATCTTTTTCCTAGCCTCTCCCAGCAGGCCAACATTGCGTACTCGCCGCAGCGGGAAACACTGCGCTGCCGTCGCAACGGTTGAACTGTTCAGCCTTACGCCGGAGCGCCCGCCGTGCTACCCATCTCCTATGGTCAACAGCCAGGACACTCCGCGCTCGCCCGCAATCCAGCGATGCGACGAGGATCCCTATCCAGCGCGCCGGCTCCTTTTTCCTAACATTGGCTACCCGTGCCCATGGGTAATTTTGACGGAACGAAACTACGCCTAGAGGGCAGCCGTCCCAAAACCACAAGGGATTGTGTATTTCCACCTTTTTCTGCAGATCGACCAAGTCAGGATTGCGCCGCTTCCACTCGTAACAGCGGCGCAATGCTTAGATTTTGGGCGACCCTCAGACCATTGGCGACAAGATCGAACTTACTGTTACGATTGTAGCCCGTGAACACCACCACCATGGGCGCTAGCGCATCGAACCAGGACTTCACCGAACGTCAGAAGGATCCCGGCACCGGTCCGGCAATTCTGATCGCCGACGATGATCCCGCAATTCGCCTCGTAGTGCGCCATCGCCTCGAAGCCGACGGCTACCGCGTCGAAGAGGCTGTTGACAGCCCGTCCGCGCTGGCCGCGCTGCGCACCAATCGATTCGACGTCGCCTTGCTCGACATCATCATGCCGGGCAACGGCGGACTCGAGGTACTGTCGGCCGCGCACCCCGACACCGTCCGCACGCTCATCATAGTGATCACCGCGGCCAGCACGATGAACAACGCCGTCGAGGCGATGAAGCGCGGCGCTCACGACTACCTGACCAAGCCGTTCGCCAATCTCGATCTGGTCGCCGCCGCCGTCAAGCGCGCGGTGGAAATCGGCGCGCAGGCCGCCGATCTCGACCGCCTGAAGAACGAGGTGAATCGCCAGTTGGTCGGCGGCGAGATAATCGGCCGCAGCCCTGCGATGCAGGAGGTTTACAAGCTGATCGGACGCGTCGTCACCAACGACGCGACCGTTTTGCTCAGCGGCGAGAGCGGCACCGGCAAGGAGCTGGTGGCGCGCGCGATTCATTTCAAGTCGGCGCGATGGCGCTCGCCGTTCGTCGCCGTCAACTGCTCCGCCATCCCGCACGGCCTGCTCGAGAGCGAGCTGTTCGGGCACGAGCGCGGCTCGTTCACCGGCGCGATGGAGCGGCGCGCCGGCAAATTCGAGACTGCCGACACCGGCACAATCTTCCTCGACGAAATCGGCGACCTGCCGGTCGAATTGCAGCCCAAGCTGCTGCGCGTGCTGCAGGAGCGGGAGTTCAACCGGGTCGGCAGCGCCGAGACGCTCAAGCTCAAGGCGCGCGTGATCGCGGCCACCAACCAGAACCTCGAGAGCCTGGTCGCCGCGCGGAAATTTCGCGAGGACCTGTACTTCCGGCTCCGCGTGATTCCGATTCAGATGCCTGCCCTGCGCGAGCGCCGCGAGGACATTGCCGAGCTGACCGATTACTTCGTCTCCAAGGCCGTCCAGGAGATGGGTGCGCGCGCCACCACGATCACTCCCGAAGCGCGAGTCAAGCTGGAGTCCGCCGATTGGCCCGGTAACGTGCGCGAACTCGAAAACGCCGTGATGCGCGCTGCGCTGCTCGCGCCGGGCACCACGATTCGCGCCGACGATATCGAGCTCACGCGCGCGGCCGGCGCGGGCGCCGGATCCGCGGCGGACGGCGGTGGCACGCTCGGCGATATCATCTCGACGCGCATCGCGGGATGGTTCGATTCGCCCGGCGGCGAGGAGCCGCGCGACCTCTACCATCGGCTGGTCGCGGAAATCGAGCGGCCGCTGGTCGAACTCGCGCTCAAGCGCGCCGGCGGCAACCAGGTCCGCGCGGCGCGGATGCTGGGGCTCAATCGCAACACGCTGCGCAAGAAGATCACCGACCACAAGATCGTATTGACCAAATTCCCGCCCGCATGATGCGGCTGCCTTCGCATTTTTACGCGATAGTCGATCCGGCCGGCGGACACGAGCCGGTCTCGCTGGCCCACACCATGCTCGACGCCGGCGCGCGCATCATGCAGTTGCGGCTCAAGGATGCGCCCGGCCGCGACTTTCTGGCCGCGGCACGCGCGATTGCCGAGATGTGCCGGATCCGCGGCGCGATTCTAATCGTAAACGATCGCGTCGATATCGCGATCCTCGCCAATGCGCACGGAGTGCATCTTGGGCAGCAGGATCTTCCGCTCGAAGCCGCGCGGCGAATCACCGGCCCCAATCAAATCATTGGAATTTCGACTCACACCGTAGAGCAGGCGCGCGCGGCTGAAAAAGGCGGCGCGGACTACATCGGATTCGGGCCGATGTATTCCGGCGGACTGAAGAACATCGCCGCCGGGATGGGCCTGGACAATCTTCGCGCGATACGCGCCGCCGTCAAGATTCCAATCGTCGCGATTGGCGGGATCACCGAAGCGCGGGTCGCGGAAACTCTCGCGGCCGGCGCAGACGCAGTTGCGATCATCACCGACGTAGTGAACGCGCCGGACATCGGCGCCAAAGTCCGCTCGATCCTCGCGCTAAAGCGCGATTAGTGCAAACTTTCCCGAATCAACTATGCCGTGGCGGGGAGGGACGCTGGGGTCCGGCGGGCTTGCTCCGACTCGAGCGATCGGCACGAAAATGCTACCGCCGCGCCGGCGAGGCA
>CALAOW010000177.1 GCA_937889395.1 uncultured Pseudomonadota bacterium
GGCGGTGGCGGGATGGGCGGTAGCGCGAGCTTCGGTGGTTCCAGCGGCGGCGGCGGAATGGGCGGCACGAACAGCTCCGGCGGCTTCGGCGGCGGTGGCGGCGGCGGCGGCGGGATGTTGAACCGCGGCGGCTCGTCCGGCAACACCGGTGCGGCGTCGGCCAGCTCTGCCGGCAAGAGCATCGATTTCTCTTATCCGGTAAATATCACCGCCGATCCCGCGACCAACGCGATGGTTATCAGCGCGTCGCCGCAGGATTGGCAGACCCTCAAGCAGATCATCGATGAGCTCGACACCCCGCGCGTCCAGATTTTCGTCCAGGCCATCATCGTCGAGGTCTCTGCCGAGCGCCAGCGCCAGTTGGGCGTCAATTTCAATGCCGCGATGAATATCAGCGGCAGCACGCTCGGCATCGGCTCGCTTAATTTCGGACAGCTTCAGAATGTGCTTGGCAACCCGCTCGGATTGACCGGCCTGGGCCTCGGCCTCGCCTCGAAAAGCATGTGTTCGATCTCGGCCGCGGCAGCGGCGGCTGCCACCGGGACGACCACCACTGCTGCCATCGTTAGCATCCCCTGCGATATCGCGCTCATCACGGCGCTCGAAACCGACACTCACGCCGACGTGCTCTCCGCGCCGACGCTGCTCACCGCCGACAATGAAGAAGCGATGATCGTCATCGGCCAGAACCTGCCCTTCGTCGGCTCGTCCGCGGCCAACGCCGGATTGCCCGGGCAAATCTTCAACTCGGTCCAGCGCCAGAACGTCGGCATCACGCTCGATATCGTGCCGCAGGTCTCCGAGGGCGACTACGTCAAGCTCGACATGTATGAGGAAGTTTCCAACGTCGTCAACGGCACCGCGAACAACACGCTCGGTCCGACCACGACCATCCGGTCCGCCTCGACCAGCGTGCTGATCCAGAACCATCGCACCGCGGTTATCGGCGGCCTGCTCGCCAGCCAGGATTCGCACAATAATCAGGGCGTTCCGTTCATCTCCGACATCCCGGTAATCGGAAACCTGTTCAGCAGCAAGAGCACCGACAAGCAGAAGGACAACCTGATCATCTTCCTGACTCCTCATATAGTTCGCAACAAGAGCCAGCTGCGCGATCTCGCCCTCGACGAGCGCCAGCAGTACATCAACTCGCTCGGCCGCAAGGAAATTCACGATATGCCCGCCTCGCAGATCCGCCAGGTCTACAGGCCGAGCTTCTCGATTCCTGTTTCTCCCGCGGCCGACCTGAACGCGCCCGGCGGTGCTCCTCCGGGTCCCGAAAATCCGGGCGCCGCAATCGGGTCCGCGCCCTACGGCAACGAAAGCGAAACTCCCTTCAATAGCCCCGAGATCGGTCCGACCTCGACGAACAAGACGACGACCGGTTACTCGACTGCGACTTCGGCGATCACGACGAGCGCCCCGCCGTACTCGGCGTCGTCCGCACGATTTGTTACCACCGGGCCTGCTGCGCCGCTGGATCCCGGCGCCGGCAAAGTCTCGGCGGGACCAGCAGCCGACGGCGGCGGCTTGGCGGGCGCGTCGAGCGCGCTCGACGCGACGAAGGCCGGTGTCACTGCAGGCGTAACCCCCGGCATCGCCCCCTAATTCTCGCTCTAGCTGTTCTAACAGGGCGAAGCCCGCATCTTTGTCTTAACAGACGGGAAGCAGTGAAAAACGAAACCCGTAAGCGGTTTCGCCTTCTTAAAAGCTACAGTTAAACATGGCCAGGCAAATCGGTCCCGTTCAGGCCCGAATCGAATACACGGGCATAGCCGCCGTCACCGCGGCGCTGCGTGCGATGCCGCTGGAACGGGCGGTGCGCGCGGGCGCGCGGCTGGGAGGATGGGCGATGAATTTCGATCGCCCCAACCGGCCGATCGCGCTCAAAAACCTCGAGATCGCTTTCCCCGAGATTACCCCGGCGGCGCGCCTGGCAATCCTGCGCAAGATGTATCGCAGTTGGGGCCGCGTGCTTGCCGAATGGACCCACTTGCCCGAACTCAGCCGCGCCAACATCGAGCAGGTCGTCACCTACGAGGGCAAGGAAAATTGGGACGAGGCGGAGCGGCGCTCCAACGGCCGCGGCTTGCTATTGCTGACCGCGCACTACGGAAATTTCGAGCTCCTGCCGATCGCCCACTCGGTTTACGGCTACCACCTCGCCATGGTTCATCGTCCGCTGCGCAATCCGCTTGTCGACGCCGCCGTATGTGCCGAGCGAGTCCGCCATGGGAACAGACTCATCGCGCGCAAGGCGGGCGGCCGCGAGATGATGCGGATGCTGCGGCAGAACTGGATGATCGGAATCACTCTCGACCTCGACGTGCGCAAGGGCGTGTTCGTCGATTTCTTCGGGATGCCCGCCTCGACCAGCGACGGCATGGCGCGGCTGTCGATCGCGACGGGTGCGCCCGTGATACCAGTCTTCATGGTGCGAGAGGGCGACTCGATTCATAACAAGATCAAAATCCTGCCCGCCATCTACGCCGAGAAGACTCGCAACCGCGAGGCTGCCGTGCACGAGTACACGCAGCGCTACACCGACACGATCGAGCAGATGATCCGCGAGCATCCCGATCATTGGAACTGGATTCACCGGCGATGGAAAACCCGCCCGCCCGGCGAACCCCGCTTCTACTAG
>CALAOW010000178.1 GCA_937889395.1 uncultured Pseudomonadota bacterium
GCTGTTGAAAAAGTAATTTTCAACGCCTGCTCCCTCTCTCTTGTCTCCCCCAAAGGGGTTTTTCACCGGTCTCCCCCAAAGGGGGAGATGTGCGTAACTGCATATGAGCAGCTCGGCTTCGCATGCCCTCAGTGAAGTCGAAGTGTTTTGCGCCGAGAAAGATTCGGGTTTCTTCGCTGCGCTCAGAATGACACAAAAAAAGAGGGTGCCAGCGCGTGTAGCTCCAGCACCAACATCCGGTTATGCAAAGTTCTCCCAAAAGGGGGAGGCAAAGAAAAAGATCCGGGATTCTTCGCTTCGCTCTAGAATGACACAAAAACAAGGTCACCACTTTTACGCAGGGTGTTGAAGAGATTGAGATCGAGAACGGCGATTGATCCCAATTTTTCAACACCCTGTCAGGGAGCGCCTATGAACGGTTACGAATATCTGCTGGCGCGAATGGCTCGGCGGCGATCCAACTTCTCAAGATGATCGTCGTACCGATGAAGATCAGAAGCGCAGTCAGCAGCCGCGGCTGGAAGTAGGGAAGCGCTTTGATGAGTTCGATAGCGGCGCAGGAGCCGATCAGAATTGCGCCATTTCGCGAGCAGGTTCGGTTACGATCGTCGCGGGTGTGAATTGAAATTGCGCGCGCTGATGACCGGCGCGTCCGGATAAACTATAATGGTGATCTTTGGAATTTGAGGTTTAGAGCACCTATGAACGGATACGAATACCTGGTGGCGCGAAATCGCCTGACGCAACAGCTCGGCGAGGAAATTGCGCGGCTGGCACAGTTGCCGGTTGCCGAATGCGAGGCCGAAACCCGGCGCATCGAGGCGAAGTTCGACGTCGAGCTTGCCGAGTTGTACGCAAAAGTCGCCGGCGAATTTCCGGGCGAGCGCAAAAGAAAGGCGCGTCCGATCGTTGACCCTCGGTAGGACTCTGGGAGCAAGCTTGGATCGCTCAATCAGCATCCGGGGCGCGCGCACTCACAACCTGGCTGATATTTCGCTCGAAATTCCCCACAACCGGCTGACGGTAGTCACGGGAGTGTCGGGGTCGGGCAAATCGAGTCTGGTTTTCGACACCGTTTATGCCGAAGGCCAGCGGCGCTACGTGCAGAGCCTTTCGACGTACGCGCGGCTGTTCCTGGAGCGGATGGAGCGGCCGGACGTCGATTCTATTTCCGAGATTCCGCCGGCGCTCGCGATCCGCCAGAAGAACACCATCAAGAATGCGCGCTCGACGGTCGGCACCGTCACCGAAATCAGCGACTATCTGCGCCTGCTGTTCGCGACCGTCGGCCACACGATTTGTCCACAATGCGGCGGCGAAGTGAGCCGCGACACGGTGGAGAGGGCAGGCGCGCGAATCCTCGACGAGCCGGGGCTATACGTGGTGCTGGCGCCGTTTCAGGCGGGTTCGCGCTCGATGGCAGACGCGGCGGGCTACCTGATTGCTAACGGTTACCATCGCCTGTACGCCAACGACGCGATCACCGAGACCACGGAGTTCGCCGCGCGCGCGATCGCGGCCGAAGCACAGATCGACGGCGCCGCGGCGCAGCCGAACAGTACAATGATGGTCGTCGTCGATCGCATCTCGGTAAGCGGCGAAGGCGAGAGCGAACGCGTGCGCGAGGCGCTGGAAAAAGCATTCTACCTGGGGGCAGGACGCGCGCGGGCGGTGCGCGTCGAGCGCGATAACGGCAATACGCACAGCGTCGGCGCGATCGATTTCGACCGGCGCTTCAACTGCTCGCGCTGCGCGACCGCGTTTGCCGAGCCGACCACAGCGCTGTTTTCATCGAACAGTCCAATCGGCGCGTGTCCCGAATGCGAAGGCTTCGGCCGCACGGTCGAACTCGATCTCGACAAGGTGATTCCGAATCCGAAACTGTCGATGCGCAACGGGTTGGTCGCGCCGTGGCGGACGCCTGCGTATCGCGAGATGAACGAGCGGATGCTGAAGCTGGCGCGGCGCAGAAAAATCCGCACGTCGGCGCCCTTTGACGAGATGACCGACGAGGAGCGCGTCTGGCTGCTGGACGGTGACGAGGGTCCGCGCGCGAAATGGGATGAAGACAAATGGCCGGGGGTGCGGGGCTTCTTCAAGTGGCTGGAGGGCCGCCGCTACAAGACTCACGTGCGAATCCTGCTGGCGAAGTATCGCCGCTTCGTCATCTGCCCCGCATGCGGGGGGGCCAAGCTTAAGACCGAGGCGCTCAACGTGCTGGTGGACGGCGTGTCGATCGCCGGCGTCGGGCGGCTCTCGATCCGCGACCTCGCCGCGTGGCTCGACAAGATCGGATCGATCCGCGAAGTCGCCACGCGCGCGGCGGTGGTGATACGCGAGCTGCGCAATCGGGTCGGCTACCTGGTCGAGGTGGGGCTGGGCTACCTGACGGTCGAGCGGCAGGGGCGCACGCTGTCGGGCGGCGAGGCGCAGCGGATTCATCTCGCCAGCGCGCTCGGCAGCGTGCTGGTCGGGACGCTGTATGCGCTGGACGAGCCGACGGTGGGACTGCACGCGGCGGACGCAAGGCGGCTGCTCGCGGTGTTGCACAGTCTGCGCGACTTCGGCAACACGGTGATCGTCGTCGAGCATGACCCCGCGATGATCGCGGGCGCCGACCACGTCGTCGAGCTCGGGCCGGGCGGCGGCAGCGAGGGTGGAGAAATCACGTACTCGGGTCCGCCGGCGAAGGCGAACCTTGACAGCATGGCGTCCTCGCCGGGACGCGTGCTGCTGATGCGCGCGCTTGCCAAGCGGCGCAAATTCAGCAGGCGCGATCCGGCGATTCGAATCGCCGGCGCGCGCGAGCACAATCTGGCCGGCGTCGACGCGGCAATCCCGGCCGGGCGGATGGTTTGCGTCACCGGAGTTTCAGGATCGGGAAAATCGACGCTGGTCGAGGACGTTCTGTACAACAATTATCTGCGCCGCTCGGGCAATACCTCGGTGGAGCCGGGCAAATGCGATCGGATCGACGGCTTCGAGCTGATCGGCGACATGGTGCACATGGGACAGGAATTGCCGACGCGCTCGATGCGCTCGAATCCGGCGACCTATCTGAAAATCTACGACGAAATCCGCAAGCTGTTCGCCGCCAGTCCTGAAGCGCGCCGCCTGGGCGTGCAGGCGCGGAATTTTTCGTTCAACGTCACCGGCGGAAGATGCGAGAAATGCCGCGGCACGGGCACCGTCACGATCGAGATGCATTTCATGGCGGACCTCGAGGTAAAATGCGAGGCGTGCGACGGCCGCCGCTTCCAGAGCCACATCCTCGCGATCAGGCTGCGCGACTTGAACATCACCCAAGTGCTCGATCTTACCGTGGAGGACGCGCGCGCATTTTTCATCCGTCATCCCGCCATCGTCAAACGGCTCGATGCCCTGATTGCGGTCGGCCTCGGCTACGTCCGGCTCGGGCAGACCACCTCGACGCTGTCGGGCGGCGAGGCGCAGCGCCTCAAGCTCGCGCGATTTCTGCTGGCCGATCTCGAACCCGCGCCGGCGGGAGAACACGGAAGGCATCTGCCGCGGATGTTCATCCTCGACGAGCCGACCACCGGGCTCAGCTCGACCGACATCAAGCGCTTGATCAAAGTGCTCAACCGGCTGGTCACCGAAGGCAACACGCTGGTCGTGATCGAGCACAACCTCGAGTTCATCGCGAACGCCGACTATGTCATCGATCTCGGACCCGGTGGCGGCGACGAGGGCGGGCGGATCGTGGCGGCCGGTTCCCCCCTCGACATCGCGGCGTGCGAGAAGTCCGAGACCGGCCGCGAGCTCCGGCGCTTGTTCGGATTGCCCGAACGTGGCCGCCAGGCCCGCTCGGCTTTGCGCGCTGCCGCGGGAGTATAGTCGGGAGTATAGTTTGGTGAATTGGCAAGGAGGAAATATGCGGGGATTCAGTCGTCTGGCGCGGGGCGCAACGCAACTCGGCTTCGTAGATGTACTCACCGCAGTAATTCTGCTTGGGATTCTGCTTTACGCCGCGACCGTTCAATTTTCCGTGTACAATCGGCCGCCGGCCCCGCCGATTCCAACCGGCAATTCCGCGAGCCGCTGACTCCGTGCAGGACGCAGCACCGTTGCAGGACGCGATAAAGGAACGCCTCGATCATTACCTCGTGCGGACCGGCTTGGCGCCCTCGCGGCGCGTTGCGCAGGAGCTGGTCGAGCGCGGGATGGTGCGAATCAACGGGCGGCGCTCGAAGAAAAGCGAAATCGTCGGCGCCGAGGATCGGGTTGAAGTGGCAGCCTCGGATCGCCCGGATCGCCGGGATCGCAACTCGGCGATCGAGCCGAATGGCAGCCTCGCGCTCGAAGTTATCCATGAAGATGCGGCCGTGATCGTCGTGAACAAACCCGGCGGCGTCCCCTGTCATCCGCTCCAGGCGGGAGAGCGCGACACTGTGATGAATGCGGTGGTCGCGCGATTCCCGGATACCGCGACCGCCGGCGAGAAGCCGCTCGAAGGCGGCCTGGTGCATCGGCTGGACAACGGCACTTCGGGCGCGCTGCTAATAGCGCGCAATCGCGGCGCGTTCGAGAAACTGCGCGACGCGATTCGCGCGGGGCGAATCGCGCGGCGCTACGAGGCGCTGGTCGCCGGATCGCTCGAGCGCAAGACTCAGATCGATGCGCCGATCGCGCATCACGCAAAAAACGCGCGCAAGATGGTCGGCGGCGACCCCTCCAGTGCGAATCCCAAACGCGCCGGCCGTGCCGCGACCACGCTCGCCGAGCCAATCCGGCGCGTTGGCGAGTTCACGCTGTTGTCAGTCACGCCGAAGACCGGCAGCCGCCATCAGATTCGCGTACATCTGGCGAGCCTCGGCCATCCTATAGTTGGCGACACGCTTTATGGCGGCCCCGCGATGCCGGCGCTCGCGCACGGGCGCTTCTGGCTGCATCTATGCGACGTGGCGTTCGACTCGCCGGCGGTCGGCCACGTCAAGGTGACCGCGCCGATTCCCCAGGATTTGAAGAAGCTGATCGACTAGCAACTTCGCCGACGCTTCAGTTGCAGGCGCATCGCGTGCATTGCGTCGCCATCTGCGCTACCTGCGAGCGTTGCAGGAGCACCGATTGTCCCACCCCGGTTGACACCTGCGCGCGCTGCGTGAACGCCGTGCCGTTGTAGATCGTTGGCCGTTGCGCAGTGAGCCCGGATCCCTCCGGCGGTATGTACGGCGACGGCGCGTTCGCGTTCAGTACGTAGTTGGCGCACTGCCCGCGCGCAGACCGGCTGGCGAGAACATAGCTGGACGATGAGACGATGCCCGCCCATTGGGTAGGCACTCCCGGCGCCGAACAGGTGCATCGAAATGCGCGCGGCGTCGGCGCCGCGGTCGCAACTCCAACAGGCAGAGTCCCCGGCGCCGCCGCGAGAGCAGGCAGCGCTCCGATCGTCGAGAATGCGTGCGGCTGACCGGGAGCCACGGGTGCAGTCAGTGGCACCGGTCCCGGCGCCGCGGTAACTTGCGCCAATGGCTGGCGCGAGAGTCTGGACTCGCTGAGCGCCAGCATAAGGATCGGGGACACGATGAGTACTGCGATTACCAGCCTGACAGCGCGCATACCATCTCCAAGTGCGACTCGCGAAGAAGTCCGGCCGCCTTCGATGCCGGAAGACAAGGCGGGCGGCCTTGGCTATAATCGCGGGCTAATTGGCGCCGCGCAAGCGCTTCGGTTCGATTCGGCGCCGGCAAATCGAACCCAAACTGCCGAGTCAAATTGCATAATCGGCTGGTGCGGAAGTGGCGGGCCATCGCCGGCGATGGCAACAGTACGAAGGAGGTTCGTTGGAATGTCGAGATATAAATGCGTTGTTTTTGCGATGCTGACTATTTCCGTGCTGTTGCTCGGAACCTCGATCGGATTCGCCCAGGATCAGCTCAAGGTGACCGGCTCGCCGCCCACCACGCCCTTGCCGCCGCCGGATCTGACCCGACCGATTCAGATGCAGTCCGTGCCCGTCGGGCCGCAGACGCCGCCGCGGGCCAGCGTGCCGCCCAGCGCCTCCAACCAGTTCGAGCATCACGATGATTTGTTGAATCTGCCGCGCATCTTCGCGCATCAGTGGTCGCTGACCAAGGAAATCGCGCCCGACAACGTGATCAGCGAGCGCTACATGCGCTCCGAAACTCCCGGCGCGCGCGGCCTCACGCTCAAGGAAGCCATCTACATCGCGATGCAGAATAACTCGTCGCTGAAGGCCGCCGAACTCGACCCGGTCGCCTCGATGGAAACCGTCAGGGAAGCCAACGGAAGCTTCGATCCGAACCTTACCGCGCAGGGTGATGTCGAGAAGACCGTCGTGCCCGTCACGTCGGCGTTGCAGACCGGCGGCAGCGCGGCGTACGTGCAGAAATTCTACGATTGGAACTTCGGCCTCAACAAAGTTTCCTCGGTCACCAACGGAACCTGGGGCGTGACTTTCAACAACGATCGCTCGCTGTCGAATTCGAGCTTCTCCGGCGTCAATCCTGCCTACACCCCCAGCCTTGCACTATCGCTCTCACAGCCATTGCTGCAGAGCTTCGGCTGGAAGTTCGCAACCATCAACGTCCAGATCGCAGAGTCGGGTCAGAAGCAGGCGCAATGGACTTACGGCCAGGCGCTGCAGGACTTCGTGCAGAAAATCGGCGGCGATTACTGGAACGTCGTGCTCGCCGAGGAAAATCTCGAGGTCGCGCGCACCGCGCTGACCTTCAATCTCGACCTGGTCCGCCAGAACGGCATCAGCGTCAAGGTCGGCACCCTTGCCCCTATCAATCTGCAGGAAGCGCAATCCGCGACCGCCACTGCAGAGGCCAACGTGTACACCGCCGAAGCCAACCTGAAAAATTCCCGCACCCAGCTCCGCCAGGACGTGATGCTCAATCCGTACCGCACCTTCCTGCCCGAGGAAATCCAGCCGCTCACGCGGCCCAATCCCCAGGAGCAGATCGTCGTCGATGAGGAACGCGCGCTCGAGCTGGCAGTGCAGTACCTGCCTTCCCTGGGCAACATGCGCGAGGCGATTCGCGACTCATTGCTGCAGGTGAAATACTCGGAGAACCAGGTACTGCCGCAGTTGAACCTCGGCGCGCAATTCGGCCTGACTGCGGCGGCGGGAACTACGCCTTGCCTGGTCAGCAAACTGAATCCTGTCGTGGGCGGAAACTGCGCTGGCGGCCTCGGCAGCAAGGCGCCGTTAGGCGGAATCTACGGCGACGCGCTCAATCGCCTGTGGGGCTTCAGCTATTACAACTACGCCGCGGTGCTGACGTTCCAGATGCCGCTAGACGACGCTGTACCGCGCGCGGCTCTTGCGCAGGCTCGCATACAATACGAGCAGCAGCGGATGCTGTATCGAGCGGCGCTGTCGCAAGCGGTCGTCAATGTGGAGAGCGCGATCGCTAATCTTTATGCCGATCAGAAGCGCGCCACCGCGACTGCCTCGGCAACTTACTACGCTCGCCAGGCGCTCCACGATGAGCAAGTGATGTTCCGGGTCGGAATGGCGACCACGCACGACCTGCTGCAATACCAGGAAGAGGAAGCGAGCGCGGAGGGCAACCAGGTGCAGGCCGAAGTCGATCTCGAAAACGCCAAGCTCGCGCTCGCGCACTCCGACGGCACGATTCTGCAGCAGTTCAATATCAACTGGGAAGTGCAGAATCCGCACGAAGTGCCGTGGTACGCAGCCTTCTAGCAGGGTAATCAGCGACACGAAAATGCGGCGCCGGATCGTATCGCGATCCGGCGCCGCACTATCGTGAAGCAATCGATCCATTCGTCGTAGCGGCCGGCGTCGATCGTCAGGCAATAGCGCGCATGCAGCGCGCGAACTTCCTCGCGATCTTCGAGTGTTCCTGTAATCGCCATCGGATCAACTCCCCGTTATCTGCCCTCGCTGCCGTGAGCGGCGCTCAAATCACTTTCTCTATACCACGTGCGGCGAATTGACTTCGCACTCAAACGGCCGCGCAAGAGCCAACCCCGCGGGCTTGAGTTTGGGCGCCGTCGGACGCATCAATCATATATGGCCGCGCTCGCCCAGGTCCTCGACTTTCTGTATCCACCGCGATGCTCGGCATGCGGGACGCCGCTCGGATCCGAAGCGGGACAACGAAAACGCGTTTGCGCTCGATGCGTGGCGCGAGTCGAGCGGATGCCCGAGCCGCGCTGCGAAGTGTGCGGCGGACCGCTCGAGTCCGCGGTCAGCGGCGCGACGCGATGCGCCCGATGCCTCGCACATCTGCCAAGCTATCGAATCGCACGCACTATCGCGCGCTATCGAACCACGGCCGAGGACGAACCCGGCAGCCTGCCCGCGCTGATTCGCCGTCACAAGTACGGCCTCGATCAATCCGTCGGTCGCGCGCTGGCGGATTACTTGGGCGACGAGCTGCCGGTGTCGGCTGACGATTACGATGTGGTCATCCCGGTGCCGCTGCATTGGCGGCGCTTGTGGTGGCGCGGATTCAACCAGGCCGCGCTGCTCGCCGGCGAAGTCGCACGGCGGCTCGATCTTCCGCTGGATACCACCGCGATGTCGCGCCGGCGCTTCACCACGCCGCAGACCTCGCGTCACCACGACGAGCGCGTCAAGAACGTGCGCCGCGCGTTCGCGGTCACCAATCCCGAACGCGTCAGGAATCGCCGCGTGCTGATCGTGGACGACGTGATGACCACGGGCGCCACGGTCGATGAATGCGCGCGCGTGCTGATCGCGGCAGGCGCGGCTTGCGTGGACGTATTCACGCTCGCGCGCGTGCTATGAGCGAACCGCGGCGCGCCGATTGGGATGAACGCCATCGCGGCCAGCCGCCCGGCGAAGCCGCGCCGTTCCTGGCCGCGGTGCTCAAGCGAATCCCGCACGGCGTCGCACTCGACGTCGCGGCAGGACGCGGGCGCAACGCGCTCGCGCTCGCACGAGCCGGCATGCAGGTGGTCGCGGTTGATCTCTCCGCGGAAGCGATGCGCAGCCTCGCCGCGACTGCGCGGACCGCGCGACTGGCCATCTGGCCCGTGGTCGCAAACTTGGATAACTTTCATCTCAAGGACGAATCTTTCGACGTCATCGTGAATATAAATTTCCTCGACCGCGCGCTGTTCCCAAAATTTGTCCGGGCGCTCAGACCCGGCGGCATTTTGATCGCCGAAACGTTCCTGGTCGATCAGGCCGCGATCAGTCATCCGCGCGATCCGCGCTTCCTGCTCGGTCACGGAGAGCTTCGCGCGCTCGCAGACGGACTCGAGATCGAGGAATACCGCGAAGGGTTGACTGCTTATCCCGGCGGCGAGCGCGCCTTTCGCGCATCGATGGTGGCGCGGCGGAGGAAATCGAACTGATGGCGCCGGGGATGACGTACAAAGCGGCCGGCGTCGATATCGCGCTGAAGGAGAGCCTGATTCCGCTCTTCGGTTCGATCGCCAAAACCACGGCCGGCGCGCACGTGATAGGCGGGGTCGGCGGATTCGGAGCGCTGGTCGGACTCAACGCGGCGCGCAAGATGCGCGCGCCAGTGCTGGTCGCGGGCACCGACAGCGTCGGGACCAAGCTGATGATCGCGTTCGAGACCGGGCGTCACGACAGCGTCGGAATCGACTGCGTCGCGATGTGCGTCAACGACATCATCTGCCATGGGGCGCGTCCGCTGTTCTTTCTCGATTACATCGGCTCCGGCAAGCTCGAAAAAGGGATCGCGCTCGATATCGTCAAGGGCGTCGCTCGCGGATGCGTCCAGGCCGCCGTGAGCCTGGTCGGCGGCGAGACGGCGCAGCTCAGCGGATTGTACAAGCCCGGCGAGTACGACCTGGCCGGCTTCGCGGTGGGATTAGTCGAACGCGCGCGAATTCCCAAGCCGTCCGACGTGCGCGCCGGCGACGTGCTGATCGGAGTCGCATCCAGCGGACTTCACTCCAACGGCTTCTCGCTGGTGCGCCGCGTTCTGTTGGAACACGCCAAACTCAAGCTCGGCTCGCGCATCGCCGAACTGGGATGCACGCTCGGCGAGGAACTCCTGCGTCCCACGCTTATCTATGCGCGCGTCGTCGTCGAACTGTTCGAGCGCTTCAAGTTAAACGGGCTGGCCAATATCACCGGCGGCGGCGTGCTCGAGAACTTGCCGCGTGTGATGCCTGCGAACACCCGCGCAATCCTCGAACGCGGCAGTTGGCCGACGCCGCCGATTTTCGACATGATTCAGCGCCTTGGCAAAATCCGCCGCGCCGAGATGGATCGCACCTTCAACAACGGCCTCGGGATGGTCGCGATCGTGCCGGCGCGCGCGGCTGACCGCACCGTCGCTCATTTGCGCCGCCGCGGATATGGAGCATATGTTGTCGGCGAAGTAAGGCGCGGCAAGCGCGGAGTGTCAATTCGCTGAGCGGCGGCTAATTCGATGGCGGAAAATCCGACGGTCAAACTCGGCGTCCTGATTTCCGGCAGCGGCACCAATCTGCAAGCGATAATCGACGCGATTCTGCGCGGCGATCTCAAGGCCGAAATCCGACTCGTCATATCGAATCGGGCCGACGCGCAGGGGCTCGAGCGCGCCCGCCGCCACGGAATCGAGACGATGGTCATCGACCATCGCAAGTTTGCATCGCGCGAGGACTTTGACCGCGCGATCGTCGCCGCGCTTCTCGATCGCTCGGTCGAACTGGTCGCGCTGGCGGGCTTCATGCGCCTGCTCTCGCCCGTGATGCTCGAGGCGTTCCCGGGCCGCATCATGAATATCCACAACAGCCTGCTGCCGTCGTTTCCCGGCATTCACGGGCCGAAGGACGCGATCGAATACGGCGTCAAGATAGCAGGATGCACCGTTTTCTTCGTCACTTCGGGTGTCGATGCCGGCCCGGTGATCGTGCAAGCCGCGGTGCCCGTGCTGCCCGGCGACAACGAACAACGGCTGGCGGCGCGAATCCTGCTCCAGGAGCATCGCATCTTTCCGCACGCGATCGCGCTCTTTCAGCAGGGACGTCTCGAGATCCAGGGGCGCCGGGTTGTCATCAAGGGCGATTCGCCCACGCCAAACTCCTCGCCGTTGGTGAATCCTCCGGTGGATTGATTCGAAAATTGAAGACACTTTCGGTAATCGTGCCGATGCTCAATGAAGCGGCCGCCATCGCGAGCACGCTGGGCGCGTGTCGGCGCGGCGCTCCCGACGCGGAGATCGTAGTCGTTGACGGCGGCAGCATCGACGCCAGCGTCGCCATAGCGCAACCATTGTGCGACACCGTGATTGGCGTATCGCGCGGCCGGGCGCACCAGATGAACGCGGGCGCGCGCGAATCGCACGGCGGCGTATTGGTTTTCGTCCACGCAGATACGACCGTGCCATCGAGCTTTGCGGCTGACATCGCATCGGCATTATCGGATCCCGCGGTGGTGGGAGGACGATTCGACGTGAGACTCGACTCGAGCGCCCTCCCCTACCGGATTATTGGCGCGACGATCAGCATCCGCTCGCGAATCAGCCGCACCGGCACTGGCGATCAGGCGATCTTCGTGCGGCGCGACGTCTTCGATCGCCTCGGCGGCTTCCCCGAACTGGAGCTATGCGAAGATCTCGAATTCGCGCGACGGCTGAAGCGCGCAGGACGCGTCGCATGTCTGCGCGCCCGCGTAACAACGTCTGCGCGGAGATGGAGCCGGGACGGAGTGATGCGTACCGTGGTCAGAATGTGGCTGATTCGTGCGATGTACCTGATGGGTGTGGCGCCTGCCCGTCTCAAACGCATGTACTCTGACACCCGTTAGCCGTGAAAAGACTGGACGCGATACTGGACTGACTTTTTCGCGCGGATAAGAATGGCTCAAGCGAGGTACGACGTGGCGAAAGTCGAAGTGTACACAACTACCTACTGCCCGTTCTGCGCGCGGGCCAAGAACCTGCTCAAGGGCAAGGGCGTGGCTTTCGATGAAATCGATGTGAGCGATGACGACGAGTTGCGCGCGAAGATGATCGAGATGTCCGGGGGGCGCCGCACGGTGCCCGAAATTTTCATCAACGGCAAGATTGTCGGCGGCTTCGAGGAATTGAAGGCGCTCGACGACTCCGGAAAGCTCGACAATTTATTGGCCGAGCCGGCGCCGGCCTGAACCGCCACGACTCGCCCTCAGCGATCGGAAATCGAAACGGGCGCATCGCGGCCTGGTTGCCGCCACGCGCCCGCTTTCGATCTCACTTTATCGCGACCCGCTAGTTGCTGGACGGCGACGCGACCATTCCCTCGTTCATGTGATGCAAGGCTTCGCGGTCAACCGACGAGTCGTATTTGATCGCCTTTGCCGTGACCGTGACCTGCGAGCCGTCGGCCGAGATCGACTGATTCTCGTTCACGATCGCGTCGACAGTGTCAGGCCATTTCTCGAAGGCCATCTTCTTCAGCTTGTCGCTGATCTTCGCCTCCTCGATCGCATCGGGAGAGAACGGCTCCGTATAAGTCAGATCGCCAAGCTCCGTGTATGGCTTGCCAGCCGGCGGCGCTTCCGTGGTGACCCAGATATGCGCCATGTCAACGCGATGCACGAATACCGCTTGCTTTTGTACCTGCTCCTGACGAGCAGCTTGCATGGCGCCGCATGCCGAAACTCCCAGCGCCAGTCCAACCACCAACAATTTTAGAATTTTCGATGAACGCATTTTCTTCCCTATTGATCCCTGTCTATCTGAGTTTAATTATAGCCGCGCCACCGCATATGTCTAATCGTAGTCTGTCGGGCGCTCGATTGACATTTTATTTCACCGAATGGCACGCCGGGGCAAGCGGTACGGTGCGGCTGCGAACAACGGGTGTTCGTTGTTCGCCGTGATCGGTAGTATTCCGGCGTGACCAGATTCGCCGCCTGCTTCATCCTCGTCTTCGGAGAACTCGCCTGGGGCGGGCTCTTCGCACTTGCGATTCCGCCTTTCTTCAACGTCGAGCGAGGCTTTTACAAATCGAGCGCTTCGGTGTACCTGGCCGCGTCGCTGACGACCGCGATCGGCCTGGGATTGCTGGCGATCCGCGACGGCGCGGCCGACGGACCGGGCGCGGTCTCATTGTGGACGGCGGCAGCGCTGTGGACCCTGTCGAGCGCGGCAGTCGCCGTCTATCTCTACACACTTTGGACTGAAAACGGTCTGCTCCGCGCGAGATCGTACGCGTTTGGCCTGGGCCTCGGCCTCATCGCCCTGATCGCCAACGTAATGCTTCTGATGCCGTACGGCTTCGGCGCGGTCGCGGCGGTAGCCTACGGACTTACCGCAATCACCTCAGCGCTGGTCCTCGGACTGGTGAGCGGTGCGATGCTGTTTGGACATTGGTACCAAATCGACCTCGAGATGCCGGTCGATTACCTGCGCAGCTTCGTCCGACTGCTGGGAATTGCGCTGGTCGCGGACCTCATCGGGCTCGGACTCGCGATCGGCCTGCCCGCAATGCTCGGCAGCGTCGGCGCGGTCGCGGCCGTTCATGAGTTATTCGCGTCGCACCTCGGACTGCTGGGATTTCGGCTGCTGCTCGGTCCGGTCGCCACGATCGTGCTGGTCTGGATGTGCTGGCAGACGCTGAAAATTCCTCAGACGAGGTCGGCGACGGGCCTGCTGTACATCGCGGTGATGTCGGTGCTGGTCGGCGAGATGCTCGGCCGATTCATCCTGTTCCGCACCGCAATCCCGCTCTGACGCAGGGGCTGGGCGCTGCAAACCTGCGTGAGCTTCCGCTCGTTCGTCATCAGGATTACACGCTCTTCGCCAGCTTCTCCGCGACCAAGGCATTCAAGCTGACGCCGGCGCGCTCTGCCTCGATGGCAAGCGCGCGATGTACGCGCCTATCGATGCGCACCTGGAAGATGCCATGGTACCGTCGCCGCGCCGGCGCGGCTGGAATCTTGACGCCGCGGGCCGCGTAGGATTCCTTGGCCGCCGCCCAAGCTATGTCGAGCTCCTTGAGCGCCTTCTCGGGGGTTGGACCGAACGCCGAGATCCCGGGGAGTTCAACCAAGTGGGCAAGCCAGTCGTTATCCTCGTCGAGGAACAGCTCGACCGCATAACCGTCGAAACGATCCCGCTCTCTTTGCTTAGCCATTGGATTCTCTGTCGTACACTTCGAGGAATTGCTTGACCTGATAGCCCTTCGCCTTTGCGCCTCGCGGCTGGATGGAGATCAGGGAGTTTTTCGGCGAGTACCAGATTTGATGGCTGCCTTTCTGCCGATCAAATATCCAGCGCGCCTGCCTCAGCAGGGCTTCAAAATCCTTGAAGGAAAGGCCGTTAGGGTTATTTCGAGCAGCCTCTAACAGCTTCTCCAACTTGTCCAGTATGTAACTGTATATAGTTACAACCGTATGTCAAGCTGCCAACGATTCGGGAATGTTGCCTGGTGCGCCCGGAGGGATTCGAACCCCCAACCCTCAGATCCGAAGTCTGATGCTCTATCCAGTTGAGCTACGGGCGCTTGGCTTGATGGACGCTCGAACCTGACGAGTCTAGGCACGCATCCCGGGACGCGCAACCAACGTGGCTGCGGCAATCCCCGGCTGTTGACTCGCACCTCCGCGCATTCATATATATGACTGACTGGTCAGTATATGAACAGAACAGGCATAAATTCGGCTGGAATTCCCAATGGACGACCGTTTCACGTTCACGACGAGCAAGCCGCCAAGCGCGAACGTATTCTGGCTGCCGCGCTGAAGCTCTTCGCGCACGAGCCGTACCAGGCCGTCACGATGGATCGCGTAGCGGAGGCCGCCAGAGTCGCCAAAGGGACGCTCTATCTCTACTTTCCGTCCAAGGACGCGCTCTACCTCGGCGTTTTGAGCGACGGACTCGACACCGCATATCGGACCTATCAAAGCAGCGCCGATCCAAGGCTGCCGGTGGTCGAGAGGCTGCGGCGTTCGATCGCCGTCATGGTGGAGTTTTACGATCAGCGGCGCGATTTTCTTCAGTTTTTCGCAACCGAGGAACCGCGGCTGGCCGAGGCGCGCAATCGGATTATCGAGGGATCGCGCGAGCGCGGGTTCAATTTTTTCGCGTCGCTAATCGAAGAAGGAATCCGGACCGGCGTGTTCACGCGAATCGATCCGCGCCTGGCGACGTTTACGATCCAGGGCGCGATTCGATCGCTGCTGTTGTATTACGGTACCAGCCGGCCGGTCTCTGATCTCAGCCGCGAGCTCGGCAACCTGATGCTCAGATCGCTCGGCGCAGACCCGTCGCAACACTTCAAGCCGGAGCATCCACAATGATTCGAACGATCGTTCGCCGGGCGATTCAGCTGGCAATCCTAGCCGGTGTTGCCTTCGGATTATATTCTTTCGGACGCGCGTACTTGTGGCCGGCCGAGGATCATTCGGCGATCGAGACCGTCGGGATGATCGAGGCGCCTGAAGTGAATGTCACCAGTCGAATCGCCGGCCGTATCAAGCGATTCGATCTGCTCGAGGGCGACCGCGTGAAAAAGGGACAGGTCGTATGCCTGATCGAGGATATCGATCTGAGAAATCAACTCGCCAAGTCGAAGGCCGATCTCGCTCATGCGCAGGCCAACCTGGCGCAGGCGCGGCGCGACCTGGTGCGCGACGAAGCACTCGCGAAGGAAAACGTGATCGCGGCCAAGATTCGCGATGACGCCATCACCAGCGTCGAGCAGGACGAGGCCGACGTGCTAAGCGCGCGGGCCAACGCGAAGCTCTACGCCGACCAATTGGTGGACACCGAGGTAAAATCGCCGGTCGATGGCGTCGTGGTCAGCAAGGCGCTTGAAGTCGGTGAATGGGTGACGCCGGGCGTGCCGGTTCTGACCGTCGATGACCTCTCGACGATCTGGGCGCGGGTCGATGTCGAAGAGACCGACCTGGGTCCGCTGTACATCGGCAAGTCGGCGCAGGTGAAACTGCCGACCACACCGCCACTGATTTTCACCGGTCGAATCATGGCGATCGGTCAGGAAGGCCAGTTCGCAACCCAGCGCGATGTACGCCGCGGGCGCCAGGATATTCGCACCTTCTACGTCAAGGTCCAGGTGTTGCAGGCCGAAGGCGAACTCAAGCCCGGAATGACCGCGGAAGTCACCTTCCCGAGAACCGATGGAACCAGAGTCACCAGCAATACAGACCAAAGACCTGACTAAGCGCTTCGGCACTTTTACCGCGGTCGACAAGGTCAGCTTCGAGGTCCGCCGCGGCGAGGTGTTCGGACTGCTCGGGCCCAACGGCGCCGGCAAGACGACGGTGGTGCGGATGCTGACCACGCTGCTGGCGCCGAGCGGCGGGCAGGCGTTCGTCGCGGGTTTCGACGTCGCGCGGTATCCACGCAAGGTGCGCCAAAATATCGGCGTCATTCCGCAGGCGCTGACCTCGGACCTCGATCTCACCGGATGGGAGAACGTCGATATCTACGGCGAGTTCTTCGGTCTGTCGCGCCGCGAGCGCCGCGACCGCGGGCATCGGTTGCTCCATATGGTAGGGCTGAACGAGCGGGCCAACGATCTGGTCGCGACCTACTCGGGCGGGATGCGGCGGCGACTCGAGATTGCGCGCGGCTTGATTCATTCGCCCGACGTGCTGTTCCTCGACGAGCCGACCATCGGACTTGACCCGCAAAGCCGGCGCGCGGTGTGGGACCTGCTTGAGACGCTGCGCAAGGAAAGCGAGATTACCATCTCGCTTACGACGCATTACATGGACGAGGCGGAGGCGCTGTGCGATCGGATCGCAATCGTCGATGCCGGCAAGATAATCGCGCTCGACACGCCGATGGGACTCAAATCGATGGTTCCGGGTGCGGACCGGATCGATCTGGTGGTTGAAAAAAATCCCGACGCGATCGCCGAGATGCTTCGGCCGATGCCGTATCTGCGCGGGGTGAATCGCGATGGCGGCAACCGCCTGCAGCTTTCGGCCAATGACGGCGCGCACGCGATTCCGAAAATTATCGAGGCGGTCGATGGAGCCGGCGACCGGGTGACCTCGATCACCGTGCAGAAACTCTCGCTTGAAGACGTCTTCATCCACTTCACCGGGCGCACGCTCCGCGACGAGCCGGCCAAAAAGGTCAGCTTGCTGGTCGGGGCCGGGATGCCGCAGCACCGCTGAGGAGGCCGCCGATGTTCGGGCTGAAGTTCCTCGCCGTCATGCGCCGCGATCTCAAGAAGCTGATGCGCAATCCGGTCACGCTGATATCGGTTATCCTCATGCCGATCTTTTATCTCGTGATAATGGGCAATTCCTTCCAGGGCCAGCTCAAGCATCTGCCGATTGTCGTCGTCCAGCAGGATCACGGACTCTACGCGCGCCGAATCATCGAACAGTTGCTCGCGCTACAGGCGGGACCGAAGACCGTGGACATCACCTTCGAGAACGACCCGGGCTATGCGACCGGCGAAGTCCGCCACGGGCTCTTCAAAGCCGCGGTCGTAATTCCGCCCGACTTCAGCCATGCGGTCGCCGAAGGGCGCATCGCGCAGATCGGACTGTTCACCGACAACGTCGACCAGATCAGCTCCGAAACGCTCGAAGCCGCGCTCGACCAAGCGGTCGCAACCGTGAAGGTTACCTTCGTCACCGCGCGCGAACCCAAACTCAACGACATCTCGCTGCGCCCGAACTGGCTGTTCCCGTACGTGGATTACGATCGATCGCTGATCCCGGGCGTCATCGTAATGGCGATGTTCATGGGCTCGCTGATGTCCGGCGTTTTCAACTGGGTGATGGATCAATTTCTCGGCGTGACGGAGGGCTACCTGGTGACTCCGCTTTCACGATGGGACATCGCCGGCGGCATCCTCGCCAGCGGCGTGACCGTAACCAGCATCGCCGGCGTGGTGGTGTTGTTTTTGGGCCTGTTGATCACGCGCGGGCGAATCCTCGGTGGACCCATGGCGCTGGCGATGCTGATCGGAATAATCGTCATCAGCGCGACCGGTCTGCTGGCGATGACGTTTGCGCTGCTTGGACGCGCGGGCCATCCGCGGCTGGTCGGGACGTTTTCGGGATTTCTGAACGTGATCCTGTTTTTCCCGAGCGGCGCGATCTATCCGGTCGAGAGTTTTCCGCCCTGGCTGCGAACCTTCGCGCACTTCAATCCCGAGACCCATTCGGTGAGCGCGATCAAACAGATTCTCTTCAAGGGCGCGGACTTCGCCGCGGTCAGCGGCGACGTCGCGTTTCTGCTGGTCTTCATGGTCCTGATGCTGGTGGTAGCCAGCATGTCCTTCAAACGCACCCTGTAATTTCGCCGGCGGCTGTTCAGCGCGCGAGCGCTTCGCCGATCACGCGCCGAAGCTCGGCTATCGAAACGGGCTTCAGAAGCGAGATGTGCGCGCCGGCCGCCTGCGCCGCTTCGTGGAGTCCGGGCGTGTTGTGTCCCGACATCACGATGATCGGTGTGACCGGCAACTTCGCGCGCACGCGGCGGACGATCTCGACGCCGCTGTTATCGGGCAGGCTCAAGTCCGTGATCACCAGGTCGGGTGATTCGGCGTCGATCATCTGGATTGCCTGGTTGGCGTCGAATGCGCCGACGCATCGATAGCCCGAGCGCTCGAGGAGCCGGACGTATGCGTCCACCAGGTCGCGTTCGTCATCCACGATCAGAATTTTCGCTTGCGCAGCCATAAGCGTGGAAAAAATCGGCTAGCGGCCCGACTGATTGCTTCGCGCGGCCGGGATTTGCGGCGGCGCCGGCGGTTCATCTCGCGCGGGAAGCGCCGCGCGCGCGGCTGCCGATTCGTCAATCGTCGGCAGCGTTATGGTGAAGGTGGCGCCTTTGCCCGCCACCGATTCAACCTTGATACTGCCGCCGTGATCCTGCACGATCCGCTGGCTCAACCACAGCCCCAGGCCGGTCCCCTTGGGTTTGGTCGTGAAGAACGGCCGAAACAGTTTCGCGATCACGTCGCTCTTGATTCCCGGGCCGTCATCCGAGATTGACAACTGAAGATGAGCGGCGCTCCCCGGAGCCCGCGCAGTCTCGATGCGTATCAGGCGCGCGCCCGCGTCGCGTGCATTCAGTATAAGGTTGATCAGCACCTGCTCCAGACCGGTCGGCTCGGCCATCACCTCCGGCAGCGAGCGATCGAGGTTCGTTTCATATCGGAGCATGCCGCCCCTGGCTTCTGGCCCAACTATCAGCATCGCCTCTTCGACCGCCACGTTCATGTCCATCGCATAACGCACGCCGGGGCGCTGACGCGCGATCGAAAGCATGCTGTGCGAGATGCGGCTGGCGCGTTCGATGTTTTTTTGCAAGACCAGCAGGTCGTCGCGCATCTGGGCGCTGAGATCCTGGTCCGACAGCAGCATCAGCTCGATTCGCGCCGCCATCACGGCCAACGGGTTGTTCAATTCGTGCGCGACTCCTGCCGCCACCGCCGCCAGCGCGTCCACTGTTTCATTGCGGCGCGCCTCGCGCTCCATCACAAGGCGCTCGCTGATGTCCGCGACGAACGCGATTATCAGCTTGCCGCTACGCGTATGAACCACGTTGAGGCTGATCTCGGCGGAAAATTCGCTGCCGTCTTTTCGGCGTGCCGCAACCTCCATCCCGCGGCCCATCATGCGGGATTTTGGCGCCTTAAAAAATCCGTCGCGATGCGCCCCGTGGCGATAGTGGAAGCGTTGCGGCACCAGGACTTCTATCGGCTGACCGACGAGTTCCTCTTCGTCGTAACCAAACAGCTCCTGCCCGTGCGGATTGAGCTGACAAATCATCCCGGCGCTATCCACCGAAACGATTCCCTCGACCGCCGATTCGAAGTAGCCGCGCGCACGCAGGAGTGCATCCTCTTGCGCCGCAACCGAGATCCGAATCGTCTTCGTATAGTAGGATACGACCAGGTAGAGCAGCAGCGTGTTCACGCTTAGGTTAAGCGCGTACGAATGCGCCGGCATCAGTGATAGCACCCGACCGGAGATCGCTATCCAGATGAGAGCGCCGACCGCGTAGTAAAGCGCGATCCTTATCGGGCGGCCCCGGTCAATCGACAGATGGTTCAATGCGCCACTCTCCGCCGGATTGTTCGAGCCGTCATTGCGAGCCATCAGACTGTTTACTGTAGCCTTCCCGCGGGCGCCAAGGTAGCAGGTCAAAAGGCAAGACTCCGCAATGGAACAACGAATAGCATTACGACCAAATGTGGCGATGAGAACTACGCACGACCGTCCCCGCTAGTGTCAGGTGCTCGCTGCGAGCCGGGCGGAGGACGGCACCGATCCGGTCCCACCAGCCGGTCCTCCTGCCGCGCGCTCGAGCTGGCTAACTCGCGAATCGGCTTGCCAATAGGAGTGGTGATACACGCCACGTTGGATACCGCGCCGTCGCCGTCACGCATCGGGAGAATCGTCATCGCGACCGCGATTTCGGCGCCGTCGCTGCGGACCTGAAGGGTTGGAAATAGCGGCACGATTTCCCCGCCAAACGCCCGCTGATGAAGCCGCCGGATTTCGGCGCGGCGCGCAGCCGGCAGCAGAATCTCATTGGTGCGGCCGACAATCTCGGTGTCTTCATATCCATATATCCGACGCGCCGCCGGGTTAATCGCCGTGATTATCCCGGCGGTGTCCACGCTGTGAATTCCGTCAGGAAGCGAATTGACGATCATCGCCATCAGTTCTTGGAAATCTTCGCGTCGCTTGCTCTCCATCGCCGCTCCGGCCACAGCCACAAGCTCATCAAAGCCGCCGGGCTTGAGCAGATAGCGATACAAACCGTGCTTGAACGCGCTCGCCACCACCTCTTCGCCGCCGTTGCCGGTCAGCATGATTACCCGGGTCCGCGGCCATCGCTGACGCACGCGCTGGAGGACCGACAACCCGTCAATCCAACCCAGCCAATAGTCCGTGATCACGATATCGCAGCCGTCGCGCTTGAGGTGCTCATTCAACTGAAGCGGACCGTCGGCGGCCAAAATTTGCGCGCTCGGGAATGCGCGCCGGAGCCGGGCCTGGATAAGCATCCGATCCGTTGGGTTCTCTTCTACGACCAACAAGTCCATTCGAAAAAAATCCTCGCGCCCGACATCGCGCTATTGCATGTCACAGTAAAGCAATCACTATGCCGACCTGGATGGATTTCGTGACCGTTCAGAATACGCACGAGATGGCTGGAAATCGGGATCGAAGGGCCGCGGGAACTGGCCCATCGTCAATCGATTGTTCTGCAAGTGACGCAGATGCGTCCCGCGATGAGACGCTTTCGAGCCAGGCTGCCGCGTCGCGCGCCCGCTCCGCGTCAGCGCGAGTTAAACGGCCTCATTGCTGTGGCGATCTTTGACTGCCGCCAAAACGCTATCGCCGGACGATTCAGACGCGCTTTCTATCCAAGATAGGTTTGTTTGAGAAAATCCAAAGTCTTGTGGAACTGCTCGTGCCTGCCTGCGCCGATGCGCTCGATTTCCAGCCGCTCGAATTCCTCCAGCAGCCGCCGCTGGCTGTCGGCCGACAGGCGCGCCTCGGCCATCGGAAAGAGGACATTGTTTTCCTTGAAGATGTGGCCATTCAAAAGCGCGCTGTAGTCGCGCGCGCTCGTAATCACCGCGGCCGCGGCCGCGCGATCGCCCGAGCGATGTTTTTGCCACGCGGCGGCCAGTTGCCGGATGAGGGCGCGGCCGTGCTCATGCTCGCTCAACATCACGCCGATCGGTCCGCCGACCTTGGGGATGCCAGCCGCTTCGAGGGCGGGAAAGAGAAATTGCTCCTCCTTGCCGTGGTGGCATTGGTCGGCGAAGACCTGGATGAACTCCAGCACCTGGCCGAAATGCTCAGGATTGACCTCCTCGCCGTTGGCAAGCCGCTGGCATAATTTCTCGAGAATCGAGAGGACCAGCGTTATCGCTTCGTGCTCCTGGCGCAGTTGCTCGGTCGCTGTCATGTGCGTTCTCCTTGTCTGGGCGATGTAGCTGGTGGTCGTTTCAACCGGAATTTCCATTTTGAATCCTGATTCAGACTCCCACCAGCACCAGGCGGCTGGCAAACGCGCCGCGCCTCCGGCGCAGAACTGGCTCGTTGCGATGCCCTGGAAAGGAGGTACAACCAGCAGGTGTGGAAATAGGGAAAGGGCGGTGTAGGCTTCGGGGTT
>CALAOW010000179.1 GCA_937889395.1 uncultured Pseudomonadota bacterium
ACCCTCGAGCTTCAGCAGACCAACGCCCAAGTGAAAACTTTGCAGACCAAGGTCGATGCGCCGATCGCGTCGTCAGAGTTTGGCGATGCCGTTGGTCGATACCTCGGAACGCACTCGTTCACTGTGACCGGGGCGGCCGGCGGCAACTTCGCCTATGACCAGCAAAGCGGCGCCCTCGACGGCCTTCATCATGCATCGCAGAACTCGTTCTTTTTCGACTGGGAGCCGATGATTCTGTACCGCCCGAATGACTGGATCCTGTTCCAGGGCGTGATCAGCACGGCGTTTGGAAGTACCGGGACGGGAGTCGACCTGTCGAGCGCTGATTTTCAGATTTTTCTTAACGACTATATGACGGTCGAGGCCGGGCTTTTCGACCAACCGTTCGGTGACTGGTACGAGACCCAGAGCGCGATGTGGATCAACCGGTTTGTCACGGCGCCGCTGCCGTTTGGAGTCGAGGCTGTCGTTCCGGGCGGGGAGATTGGAGTCCAGCTTCGAGGCGGCATGCAATTCGGCGCGCTCGGCCAGGATTTCGACTACACGGTATGGGGCGGAAACGGCCCCAACTTCAGCTCGAACGTCCCCGGCGCCTCGGTCTCAAGTCCAACCGCGGTCGCATACAGCCAGACCAACGGCAAATCGATCGGCGCGCGTTTTCGCGTCTATCCGCTCCCCGTAGATTCTGAATTGGGCCGGCTCGAACTCGGAGCGTCCACCTACAACGGCAAGTGGGCAAATGGAAATTGGTTCAACTCGTGGGGCGTCGATTTCAACTACTTCATCGGCAACTTGCAGGCCCGCGGCGAATGGCTGGAATCGTACCGCCAAATGCCCATGGGACAGAGCACCGACCATCGCCAGGGATGGTATCTGCAAGCCGGTTACTTCCTGACCGATCTCAACGTCCCGGGGCTTCCCGACAAGCTCAACAGCTATCTCCATCGATTCGAGCCGCTGGTCCGCTATTCGGGAGTCAACCAGCACGGTGTTTCAACCGACGACATCGCCGGCGCCACCGGCGTCGGCCAGGGCGGCTTCCAGGCCGGACTGGTTCCCGATTTCGGCATCAACGGGTCGCCGGCCACCTACGCGCCGCACGCTCGCGAAGTGGCGTTGGCCCTCGACTATTGGATCACACCATCGATCGTTTGGCAGAACGAATTCGACATCGAATTGCCGCGCGCAGGAGGAGTATTCGTCTCACCGACCGGCGCCGAGACCCCCGCGGGTTCGATTCCCAACGATCGCGCCTTCCTAAGCCAATTCACGATCGGATTCTGAGCGGAGAGTCATAGCCATGAGAAAAATATTCGCGGCAATCGTACTTGCGACTCTTGCGATCGGATTGGCCGGTGCCCCCGCTTCGGCGGATGATAATGTCGGCGCGGCCGAGCACAAACGTCTGTTCCGGGAGGGTGCGCAGCTGTGGCCGGTGTACTGCAACACCTGTCATAATGCACGGCCGGGAGCCGAGAAGGCGCCCTATGAGTGGGATATGATCATCATGCATATGCGTACGATCGGAAACTTGCCGGCCGGCGACGTCAGGGCGCTGGCGGAATACCTCAAGGCCCGTTGAATCGGTTTGGGCAGCGCGCAATACTGAAACGGAGGAATACGTGAATCGACTCATCTCAAGCATTGGTGTGTGCGCGATCATCGCATGCGCGTTTGTGCCTGTGCGCGCCGCCGATATGGATGCCGCCAAGCAGAGCTACGGTACGTTTTGCGTCAAGTGTCACGGCCCCGGCGGCAAGGGCGACGGTCCTGCCGCGGCTACCCTGGCCGTCAACCCTCGTAATTTCACCGATTGCGCCGCGATGGGCAAGATTACCGACGATACGCTGTTCAAGGTGATCAAGAGCGGTGGCGCCTCCGTAAATCTCAGCAAAGACATGCAGGCTTGGAGCACGGGCTTCGCGGACGACGAGATTCACGACCTCGTCGCTTACGTCAGGACCTTCTGCAAGAAGTAAGCGCGACCTCGATGCCCGATAGAAGTTTGATCGACGCGCTGCCGCGCGACTTGTGGTGGTTCCGCAAGAACGTGCCGTGCCTTGAAGCGTGCCCGGTCAAGACCGACGCGGGCCGCTACGTTCAACTGGTCGCCGAAGGACGCCTGCCCGAAGCATTTCGCGTCGCGCGATCGCCCAATCCGATCGCTTCCATATGCGGCCGCGCTTGCGGCGCGCCATGCGAGGACGCGTGCCGGCGCGGCAAGATCGACGCGCCCGTGACGATTCGCGCACTCAAGCGTTTTCTCACCGAACAATTCGGCCCCGAAGCACTCTCAGCCAGGGGAATCCGCGACATGATCGCCGGACCATCCGGCGGCGGCAGCGTCACTCCCGGTCATCTCGATATTCTCGGCGCACGGCAAGGAGCCGCGGCGTCGAAGCGCAAAGTCGCAGTCGTCGGCGCGGGGCCGGCCGGGCTGGCGTGCGCACACGATCTGGCCGTGATGGGCTACAGCGTGACGGTTTTCGAGGCGATGCCGCATGCGGGCGGAATGCTTCGATACGGAATTCCCGCCTACCGGCTTCCACGCGACGTGATCGACTGCCAGGTCGGCGAGATCGAAGCGCTGGGTGTCGAGTTTCGCTACTCGACGCCGCTTCGACCCGGCTTCGGAGTTCAAGAACTGAAAGCGCAGGGTTATGAAGCTATCTTTCTTGGCGTTGGAGCGTCGCGCGGCCGCGCAGTGCCCATCGAGGGGGTCGATACCGACGGGGTGATCAAGGCGATCGACTACTTGCTCAATATCCATCGCGGCTTCCGCGTTCCGCTGGGCGGCAAGGTTGTCGTGATCGGCGGCGGGCTGGTCGCGATCGATGCGGCCCGAACCGCGGTTCGCACCCTCCTGCCCGGACTCGTCATGTCGCAAGAGGAAGAGCAGAGCGTCGCGGCTGGCACGATGCGCGTGGCGTTGGATGCAGCGCGCGAGGCGGCGCGGCGCGGTGCGCTCGAAGTTACGGTCGCGAGCCTCGAGTCCGAACCCGAGATGCCGGCGATGAAATCCGCGCAGGGCCGCGAGGAACTCGATATCGCGCGCGACGAGGGAGTCACTTTTCTGCCCGGTTGGGGCCCCAAGCGAATCGTCAGCCGCGATGGCCACGCGGTCGGAATCGAATTAATCAAATGCGTCAGGGTATTCGATGAAGCGGGCCGCTTCCGGCCGCAATTTGACGAGAACGATCGCCGTGTCGTTGACGCCGACGGGGTGATCCTCGCCATCGGCCAGGCGCCGGACCTGTCGTTTATCAAGCCCGAAGACGGGCTCACCATCACGCCCGCCGGAACGCTCAAGATAGACCCTGTCACTCTCGAGACTGGCATCGCCGGCCTATTCGCGGGCGGCGACGCGGCCTTTCCGCCGGGTCTGCTGATCACCTGTGCACAGCACGGCAAGATCGCCGCCCGCGGCATCGACGCGTATCTTCGCGGCAAGCCGCTGGGCCAGCCCCGGATGCAGGTTACAATCGAGGAGCTGCCGACCGACACCTACACGATGGTCGAACGCTACGAGCAGAAGCGTCGCGAGGTTCCGCTGGTTCCTCTCTCGCGCCGCACCGGAATCACGGAAGTCGAGTCCGTGTTAACTCCGAGCGACGCGCGCGAGCAGGCCCAGCGATGCCTCTACTGCCATATCCATCCGATCTACGACGGATCGGCATGCATTCTGTGCAATCGATGCGTGGACATTTGCCCGGAGGATTGCCTGCATTTCGCGCCCGCCGGGGAAATCGCCGATCAAGAGCGGGTTGCCGGCGTGATGACGGATGCGCAGACCCGCAGCGCTTTTCTCTACGACGAGGCCAAATGCATCCGTTGCGGCCTGTGCGCGATCAGGTGCCCGACCTCGGCGATTACCATGGAACGCTTTCAGTTCGAAGAGACCGCCGTCTGATGGATTTCGATCGGCGAAGAATTCTGAAATTCATCGGCAAAGGGTCGGTGTTGGCCGCCTTCCTTGGCCAGATCGGCGCTGCCGGCAGGGCGTTCTTTCCCAACGTGCTCTACGAGCCGCCGAGCCGCTTCAAGCTCAAGCGCCCCGGCGATTACCCCGACGGCTACACCCTTGACGAAGCGCACCGGCTCTATGTGATTCGTCAGAAGGATGCGTTCCACGTGATCTCCGCCATATGTACGCATCTCGGATGCAACGTGCAGTGGAAAGATACCGAGTTCGATTGTCCGTGCCACGGCAGCCGCTTTCATCCCGACGGCACGGTGATTTCGGGCCCTGCGCCGCGTGCCCTCGATTGGTTTGCGACCACCGTTTCGCCCGATGGGTTCCTCCAGGTCGACAGCGCACAGGAAGTTGCGCGCGACTTCAGGCTGCTCGTCGGAAAAGGCAAGGCCTAAATCGGTGGGCGATAAGATCAAGAGCCTCTGGCGCAAGACTTCCTGGGCATGGTCCCCTGACAGCGAGCGCGAATCGTCCGAAGCGATCGTCAAAAACTTCTGGCTCCACTGGTTTCCGGCTAAAGTCGCGCGCGCCAGCATGGACTGGAACTACTCCTTCTGGCTCGGCACCGCGTCGGCCGCGCTGCTCCTGATCCTGACCGTCACGGGCGTGATGCTGATGTTCTTCTACGTGCCCTCCACCGAGCGCGCCTACGGAAGCATCAAGGATTTGCAGTACGCCGTCAGCTTCGGCCGCCTGCTCAGAAATCAGCATCGATGGGCGGCGGAAGGGATGGTCGCCATCGTGTACATCCACATGGCGCGGGTGTTCTTCACCGGCGCGTACCGCGGCACCCGGGCGGTCAACTGGGTGGTCGGGGTGGTTCTCTTTCTCTCGACATTGCTGCTGTCCTTCACCGGTTACCTGCTGCCGTGGGACCAGCTCGCATTCTGGGCAATCACGGTAGGGACCAGCATCGCGAAGCAGGCGCCGGTGGTCGGACCGACGATTCAGTTCATTCTTCTTGGCGGCCATGAAATCGGACAGCAGACCTTGCTGCGCTTTTACGTGCTGCACGTTTTCTTCCTGCCGGTCTTCGCGTTGGTGCTGTTCGCTTACCACATGTGGCGGATTCGCAAGGACGGCGGTCTCGCGGCGATCGAGCGCGTTCGCAACGAGCGCACGATGGCGCCAAAGGCGACTCCAAAGACCAAAAGTTACTCGCTGTTCGGAATTACGCCGGGCACCTCCGTGCAGGTGATGAGTTCGACCGGACTCGAACAGTCCGATCAGGTTTTCTCGTCGCCGAATATGTCGCGGCGAATCGCGCTGGTCTTCCTGATCGTGTTCAACATCACGCTGCTGGCCGCGTTGCTGTTCAATGCGCCGCTGGAAGGTCTCGCCAATCCGTCGGTGACGCCGAATCCCGCGAAAGCGCCGTGGTATTTCGTCTGGCTGCAGGAGCTGGTCGCTTCAACGACGGTTCGCATGGGAGGGTTTACAGTCAGCGGCGCGTTGCTGGGCGGAATACTGCTGCCCGGATTTCTCCTCGCCGTGCTTACCCTATGGCCCTGGATCGATCGTTCGCCACTTCGGACCGAAGGGCGATGGCTCGCACCCGAGCGCAGGCGGCAGAACGCAACCTTCGCCGTCGCGACGCTTTTGGTCATCCTGCTGATCATGGTCGGGGTTTACTTGCGCGGTCCCTACTGGCGGATCTACTGGCCCGGCCAGCCGCGCCCCGAGATGCCGCGTTTTTATTGAAATGGCTGAAATGGAAGAAAAGGGCGACAAGAACGAATCGTTCGAGGCGAAGGACTTCGGCTGGCTGGTCGCGATGTCGATCCTGTTCTTCGCGCTTGTCGTGGTCGGCTTCTGGTTTGAGTTCAGCACCGATTGGGGATCTTATCAGCAGGAGTTTCCTCAACTGCTTGGCCACTACGGCAAAGTCGAAGACGCGCGCGACTTCCGCGCGGGCATCAAACAGATCTGGATACCCAAGATTGGCGTCACGGATCGCTGCATCACGTGCCATCTCGGCTACGAATGGTCTTCGGTTCTTCCGGCCACGATCGCCGAGCCGCTGAAACCGCATCCGATGAACGATTGGCTGGTGAAGCATGAATTCGCGCGATTCGGATGCACGCCATGCCACGGCGGCGACGGATCGGCAACGACTCTCGCGGGATCTCATCAAGGCGGACGGGGATGGGAAGATCCAATGCTCTCGCGCGCACTGGCGGGACAAAACGGGCTCACGATGAACGAGATGATTCAGATGCGATGCAATTTTTGCCATCGCCATGATGTCGCGACGCCGGGGATGGAAGAGATCAATCTCGCCAAGCAGCTCGTCATCAAGAAAAAGTGCCTGATCTGCCATGTCGTAGAAGGGCGCGGCGGCGTCACCGGACCCGAGCTGACCTACGAGGCCGACCGGAATCCCGAGTTGCTGAGTTTCGCGCACGTGCAGGGCGAACGCACGATGTTCAATTGGAACGTGCAGCATCTGACGCAGGCGAGCGTAGTTTCGCCGAACACGCAGATGCCCGATTTCAACATGAAGCCCGAGGAATCGAGAGCGCTGACGCTCCTCCTGTTGAGCTGGCGGCGGCTTCCGTATCCCCCGGAATACATCCCGGATCCCCAAGTGGCCGCAGCGGCGATGCAACCGTCGCCTACATCAACCGCGACTCCGACGCCTATAGCGCGTTGAGCATGCCGAGTTAAATATCGTTGGGTGAATCGATGAAGCTGAAAGTGTTGGCGTCAATGTTTGCGCTAGGCGCCGCGCTGTCCGTCTCGCAGCCCGTGCTATCTGCGGGCAATGACGTGAGCGACGGGCACCGCTATTTCGTTCGGTACTGCGCGTCATGCCATGGTCTGGACGGTCTCGGAGACGGTCCGGTGGCGAAGAGCCTGTCCACACCGCCGACAAGTCTCCGCAAGCTCGGCGACAAATATGGCGTGCCACTGCCGGCGCATCGCATAGCCGAACTGATAGACGGTCGAGATACACCCAGAGCGCATGGGACTCGCGAGATGCCCGTATGGGGAGAGCGCCTTTACGAGCTTGGTCAGGGTGAAAGGGGTGAATACGGGATCGGGGAGATAATCGGCAAAATAATCGCCTACCTCAACACGATTCAGGATCGCCGAATGGCGCTGCGATAACGCTGCGCACGCGCGGTCTCACCGGGCGCCTGAGTTGCGATGTTCGCAAGGCATACGATGCAGCAGGTGTTCGAGCGCATCGTCGATTTCAGTGACAAGATATTCGCGCGGTCGGGTGGTGTCGATGCGCAGGTGGTTTTGCGCCGCAATCTCGGCAAGCGGCTCGAACTCGGCGCGCTGCCGCTCGTACACCTCTGGTGTAGCGTCTGACACTTCACCGTGTATCGATCCGCGCCGCTCCAGCCGGCGTATCGCTTCGTCTTCGCTGACTACACATTCGACGAAGAGCACCGCCGCGCCGCGCCGCGCCGCTATCGCCAGGGCGAGCTGCCGATCGGCAGACGCCTTGAACGTCGCGTCAAGAATTGCTCCGCGGCCGTCGCTCAGGAGGCTCTCCGCTTCGCCGAGCATCGCGTCATAGGTGATTCTCGTAAACCTGCCGGAATATATGTCCGTTCCGTAATCCGTGCGGACGTGCTCGTGCGCGGAGACTGCTGCCAGGCGCTTGCGGACGCGATCCGAGTTGATGATTTTGAAGCCTTTGCGATGCTGAAGCATGCGGGCGACGGTCGATTTGCCCGTGCCCGAAAGCCCGCACACTACGATCAGAGCCGGCGATCCGCCACGCGCATAGCGCCACGCAAGCTCGAAGTAACTGCGCGCGAGCTGGCAGGCGCGCTCGCTGTCCGCCGCGCCAACCTCGCGCTCGAGGCTTCTCAGGCTCTCGACCTTGCCGCGCACGCATGCGCGATAGCACTTGTAGAACGGGACGAACACGGCAAGCTCTTCGTCGCCGATGATCTCGGCGTAGGCCTCGACCAACTCCTCGGCGAGCCGAGGCGCGCCGAGCCGCTCGAGGTCCATCGCCAGGAATGCGATCTCCGAAGCGACGTCGCCGTAGCGCAGCTGCTCGCTGAACTCGACGCAATCGATCACATCAATTTCGTTTTCGTGGTCCGCAATGCAGATGTGCTCGGCGCGCAAATCGCCGTGGCCTTCGCGCACGCGGCCCTCGCGCGCCCGCTCATTCAATGGCCGCCAATGAGCCGTGATAAAGGCGCGGCAGAAGGCGTCGATCGCCGTGAATTGGTCTTGGCGAAGCGTGTGACCGATAAAATCCTGGTTCTGCGCGATGTCCTCGATCACGCCGCGCCAGATTGCCGCGGCTGAACCGTAGGTCCATCCACGATTCGACGGCGCGCTCGCATGAAATTCCGCGATACGCGCCGCAATAGCGCGAATCGTGTGGCTCTCCACCTGGCCCGCGGCGAGGAGCCGATCGAGCATTCGGTCTTCGGGCAGCCGGCGCATCTTGACCGCGTACTCGACGGCTTCGGGATGCTCCACGCGAACCTCGGGTCCGAGCACGAAGGAGTCCGCACGCTTAAGAATCGCGAACACGCCGAGGTACACACGCGGCGAAAGACGCGCGTTCAGACGCACCTCCTCGGTGCAGTAGTGGAACCGATGCGCGAGCTTGGAACAATCCAGGAATGCAAAATGAACCGGCTTCTTGACCTTGAAAACCGTCTCTCCGGCGACAAAGACGTAAGATATGTGCGTCTGCTTGAGTTCGACGCGAGCGGGCGAGTCCGGGTAGAACCCCGGCCGCATCATTGCCTCGACGAGCGTCGAGACGCCACCGGCGCAATGTCCGTCAGGCCTCGGCGTCCCGCATGGTTCCATCATTTCACCCGGGTCCGCGCATCGCTCCCGGCTGCTCGCCGTGCTCAGGCTCGTGTGGTCAGCGCCTCGAGCACGTCGCCCGTGGTTATCACGCCGGCGAGCTTACCATCTTTAAGCACTGGCAGCCCTCCGATCTTCCGCTCGCGTAGCAAGCGCGCAGCCTCTCGAATATCGGTCGACGGCGTTACAGTTATCAGCGCTTCGCTCATCGCCTTGCCCGCCTCGGTTTGATCCAAAAAACCGGTGTGCTGGCGGATGTCGCGGTCGGTCACAATTCCGATCGGTACGCCGTCATTCAGGATCGGCACGCATCGAAAGCCTCCCAAGTGCATCTTTGTTGCGATGGAGGAGAGCTTCTCGTGCGGAGTCGCGGTCACCGGATTTTTCGTCATCCAAGTGCCGACCAGGTCGTTTTGCGCCGGAGTGCAACGCACGGTCACCACCGGGCAGGTGGATTCGCGCAAGACGACTTCGGCGATGCTGCCAAGGAAAAAGCGCTTGAAGCCTCGCCGCCCGTGCGTGGCCATTACGACCACGTCGGCGCTGGTCTTCTTTTCGGCGCTTAAGATGGTGCCGGCCGGCTCGCCGGTATGGGTCAGGAGTTCGTACTTGAGCCCGGCCAGCTGCTTCTGTGCGATCTCGAGCAGCTTGGCGCGAGCAGTCTCTTCCTGCCCCTTGTAGAGGTCAACATAGATGGGCATTCCCGTCGGCGCGAGGATCATCGGAACCACGTGCAAGACAAATACAGTGCCGCCGTTTTCGCGGGCGAAATCCGCCGCGGTATCGAGTGCTTGCATCGAGTTATCGTCGAAATCCACCGGGCAAAGAATCCTGCGAAATGGATATGCCATAAGAATGTTCTCCTTCGTGGCGTGCCGCGCACTCACTGCACTAGCGAATGCCGTGCCATCCCCGGGTTTGGTTTTTCGAGGCTCGCAATGACGATTCGATCGCCTCCCGCGCTGACCTGTATCCGATCGCAGCACTCACAAATTTCCATGCTAAAGCATTGTTCAGCGAGCTTCTGGCAGTCAAGTGACGCTCCAATCACTCTGTAACGTTTATCGGTTCCGGGCGTCTTGATGTCGATGACGGTATCTTCCCGTTAATTTATGAAGCTTATCGCTTCGATATCGTTTGCTGCGGCCCTGTTAATGCTGGCGCCGACTCTGCCGGCACAGGCTCAGGCGAATTCAGTAGTAGTGCCGTCCGCTAATAGCGAAAGCGAAACCCAGAGCGCTCCATCCGGGGCTGAAACAGCTAAACCGGCGGCTGCCGCGACGGGGAAGCCAGCGGCTCACAAGGCCGCTCACACCAGAAGAAAAAGTCCTCCTTCATGCATAAAATGCGTGACAAGGCCGTGCAGCAAGTTCAAAAGCTGCTTGGCTCGAAACAGGAACCAAAACAGCAATAACGCCTGATCATCCCTCAAGAGCCTCGATCCTCTCGCAGGCACTCAGTTTAGAGAAGCCCTGCATCGATCGTGAAGATGTATCGGTTCGCGTCATTTCGCAAATGTCGATGCGGCTGACGGGAAGGGTGAGACAGGGGGCGTCCACCCTGCAGCTCACAAAAGTCTTCACCTTCATTGCGGCCCGCACCATCGACGCTTAGCCGCCGATGGCAAGCGAATTGCACGCTCACCAACTGACTGGCTTGGAGGACAACCATGCAGATTGTCAACCTGATGACCTCGGACCCCATCGTAATCAACCCTGATGACACACTGGCGAACGCAAAGGCCGTTATGGACGACGGCCGGTTCAGGCGTTTGCCGGTGGTGGAGGCAGAGCGGCTCGTCGGGATTCTCACCGAGCGCGATATACGCGAGCACATCGGCTACCTGGGATCCACGCGTGTGAATGCTGCGATGCGCACGGCGGTTGTCACCCTCACGCCGTATAACACGGTGGAAGACGCGGCCCGCCTGATGCTGAAGCACAAGATCGGTGGGCTGCCGATTGTCGCCGACGGCAAGCTGGTCGGCATCGTCACCACGAGTGATTTGCTAAGGGCGTTCTTGCTGGTCGTTGCCGGCACCAGCAAGATCATGAACGGCTAAGGGCACGTAAGGAGAAACGAATCGCGAAGAGGAATCGAATGAAGCAGATCACTGGCAACCCACCCCGCAAGGGACTCGCCCGGAGCCTCGACCGCCGCGGCACGCGCTCCAACATGAGCCCGCCCGTCGCACAGAAGCAGCGCGCACCCGAAGATCCCTCCGTTTGCGACAGCTGTGGGAGCATTTATACGGCCAAAACCTGGCGGCGCAATCGGCCGCTCCCCGCCAAACTGATCAACGCGGCGGCATGGACTATCTGCCCGGCGTGCAAGCAAGCGAAAAGTGGCGAATACTTCGGCCGCGTGTTGGTGCGCGGCTCGAGCGCAAGCGCAAACCTGGACGCGATCCGCTCGCGGATCGCCAACGTCGAACGGCGCGCCGAATTCACTCAGCCCGAGCGGCGAATTGTCTCCAGCAAATGGGACGGCGCGACGCTCGAGGTGCTGACCACGTCGCAAAAGCTCGCGCATCGTATCGCCCGCGAACTGCAGAAAGCTTTCGGCGGACGCGCGCGTTACACGTGGTCTGACCAGGACGGCGCCCTCACGGCCATCTGGCAGGGTGAAACGCGTCTGCCGCGCGCCTGATCACTCGATTCCGTACTTCACGATCTTGGCGTAGAGCTTCTTGCGAGAGATCTTCAGCAGCTTGGCAGCCTGCACCTTGTTGCCTTCAGTCGCATCGAGTGCGCGGCGGATAAGGGCGTGCTCGGCATCGGCGAAACTGCCAATCGGATTTCCCCTGGCGACGGGCACGCGTTCGGCGGCGCGCGAACCGGCGATCGATGCCGGCAGGTCCTGCAATCGGATCACGGGAGAGCGGCTGAACGTGAATGCGGTCTCGATCGCGTTGGCAAGTTCGCGCACGTTGCCCGGCCACAAATACCGTCGCATGGACTCGATCACTTCGTCCTCGGCCCCCGTGACCGGAATTCCCCGCATCTGCCTTGCGTTGAAGAGCTCAATGAAATGTTCGACCAGCAGCGCAACATCCTCAAGGCGCTCCCGCAGCGGCGGTATATGAATGACGCCCGCCTGAAGACGGTAGTAGAGGTCGTCTCGAAGGCGCCCCGCCTTCACCTCCTCCTGGGGATCGCGGTTGGTCGAGGCGATCAGGCGCACGTCCACTGCAATCTCTCTGGTCGAGCCTACAGGACGCACCGCGCGCTCCTGAATGGCGCGCAGCAGCTTGCTCTGCGTGTCGGCGCTCATCTCCGTGACCTCGTCCAGGAACAGGGTTCCGCCGTCAGCCGCGCGGAACAGCCCCAGGTACTCGGCGTTCGCTCCGCTGAACGCGCCGCGCTTGTATCCAAACAGCTCGCTTTCGATCAGGTCCTTGGGTACAGCCGCGCAGTTGAGCGCGACGAACGGCGCCCCCGGCTGCGGGCCGCATTCATGAATAGCGTGCGCTACCAGCTCCTTGCCCGTGCCGCTCTCGCCGACGATTAGAATCGTGCCGCGCGTGACGCCAGCCGCTTCCACCCGGTCGTACAGCTGCCGCATCGACGAACTGGCGCCGACCATCCCGTGGAACCGGCTGCGAGAATGATTTGGAAGCGCTCCGGCCTCGCGTTCGAGCGCCAGGATTCGCGCTCCGGAGACGGCGGTCTTCGACCGGAAGTAGGTATCCGCGAGCACGACCATTCGGATATGACTTAGCTTGTCGAACGACTGGTACGTCTGCGGCGTTAGTGGCGGGAACGACGGAAACGCGGTGGCCGCGCTCTCCTCGAAAAGGTGGATCGAGACGATCAGTTCCGAGAATGGCACCCCGCGTTCGGCGAGCTGTTCCCCGATTCGTGCGACGTCGGCGCCGAAGGCGTCCATGTCTTTGTCGAGCAGATCCTTCAGCGTGGCATCGAGTTCGCTGCCGAAGATCTCCATGAATTCCGTCTTCGTCAGCGCGCGGCTGTCGGCAAAGTGCAGCACGTAGAGCTGGTACCAATGCTCCAGCACGTGGTCGCGATTTTTCTGGACGGACTCCAGGACCGGACGGAGTTCGTCGAGTTCCGTGTCCCACAGCAAGTGAAAATAGCGTGGCCCCCCGCTGGGCAGAGAAGCAGGAGCCGGTGGGTTGGTGTTTGTCTTCATTTCGTTGGCTTTCCGGGTAAACTGGCTCGAAAGGCGTCAAACCGGTTAAAAACTGCGTTCAGCGGGGACAATTCTTTCTTAACATATGTCCCTCCAAAAACCAAAATCGTCGGATTTCTGCGGCGTTTTGCCCGAGCAATTGCGTTGGCATGCTTCAAGCAAGAGCTGAGGTGTCAGATTGCCAGCGTGGCAAACCAATGCTCCAGCAGCACAATCGACTGAAGCTCGCATCAAGCTCCTCGCAGCGCAAAGTAAGCCGCAAGTCCGGGCCCCGGATTGCGCTTGCCTCGCAGGTGGACCCGGCAGGAACCGCGGGCGAAAGCCGTGGGGCGATAGCGGTTTTTTCGCGCGACGAATCGGTCGTGAAGATAATCGCCGAGGGCGTGAGCAATTCCTGGGTCATCGCGAAATTTGCCGATCCGCATGAGGGGCACGCATTTCTACTGAAGCCGGACGTCAAGATGGTTGTAATCGACGACGAAGCTCTCGAGGAATCGACGCGCGGCTGGCTTCTTGACCAAGTGCGGAAACACGCCCTCCACGCACTTGTAGCCTATATCGCCGCGGTTCACAGTCCCGAGATCGAACGGCGCGCGCGTTCATATAGCGTCCAGTACTACACCTCGAAACCGATGGATCGAGAACGCACGCTCAGCGTTTTGCGTTCGTTCGAGCACGCGGCTCATTAGGCCGCCAAATAACTGCTTGGCTTGGCGCTGCGGGCGAAGCCGCTAACGGATAAGCGCTCGCGGGTCGCGTCACTTCTGCTGGATACTCTCGACGTATCGCGCCATCGATTCGATTCTTTTCTTCACCTCGGCATCGCTTTCGGGCGTGAACTCCTTGCCCGGTTTCTGAAGGGTTGTCCCCCAAAAAGGCATCTGGAGTCGCGCGTGCGAAGGTATATTCTTGCGGCCGTCGATCGAGTCCACGACCTCATCGAAGGGAAATTTTCCGCCATTTTTCCTTGCCATCTGAGTGAGGTCGTTCGGCGGCGGGTTCATCGGAATGGTCAAGCGTGAGGGGCCGTCGCCCTTACCGCCAAGCCCATGGCACGCAGCGCAGTAATTTTGGTAATCCTGTATTCCGGACTGCGCCGCGGCGGGCCGGGCGGTAGTCGCGAGCACCAGGATCAGTAACAGGAACGCCGGCGACGCCTGCGCCGTTGCGGTGAGTACCCTGCTTAGGAGCGGAATCGCGACGCGATCATCTCGGCCTGTCATTGTGCGGGATCCTTTCATTGCTAGTTTGAAATTACCCTTATATCCAGGCCATTAGGCGCTCTTTGCCTCTTTTCAGCAACCGTACGGGGACACGGGAGAGGCGCCCGTGAATCATGACGCCAACGGCACCACAGGGTGACGCGATCGGCTGCATGATTCATTTTCGGCCTATGCCCACCGGACCGCAAAAGCGCGAAAAATCTTGTTTATGAGAGGAAAAATGGTGGAGCAGAAGGGATTTGAACCCTCGACCCCTACGTTGCGAACGTAGTGCTCTCCCAGCTGAGCTACTGCCCCATCGAAGACCGAGACGCAATTACTATTGTGAGATAACTGACTTCAAGTAAGCTCGCAACCTTTCGGCCAGTTCGGGGCGTTTTAATCCGAAGCCGATTTGCGCCGAGATGAACCCCACGCGATCGCCCAGATCATAGCGGACGCCCTCGAACTCGTAGCCGTAAATCTTGCGGCGCCCCGTCAGCGCCATCAGCGCGTCGGTCAACTGTATTTCGCCTCCAGCGCCCGGCTTACCCGCGGCCAGCAGTTCGAAGATATCGGGCGTCAGCACGTAGCGGCCCATGATTGCGAATTCGCTCGGCGCTTTTTCGGGCGCCGGTTTCTCGACCATCCCACGCAGTTCGTAAGTCCGCTCGCCGACGGCTTTCAGATCGACGATGCCGTACTTCGAGATCTCGCTGCGCGCGACCTTGAGCAGCGCGACCACCGGCGCGTCACGTGTCTCGGCCACATCCAGGAGCTGGCGCAGGCACGGCCGCGGGCAATCGAAGATGTCGTCGGGGAGCATCACGGCGAACGGTTCGTCACCGACCGCCTCGCGCGCTTGCAGGACCGCATGGCCCAGCCCGAGCGGATAGCGCTGTTCGGTGATCGTAATTCGCACAGGGTTGTTGCTGCGCCGGACGAGTTCAAGGATGTCGTATTTGCCGCGGTCTTCGAGATGGCGCTCGAGCTCCGTGTTGGGCTCGAAGTGATCGGCGACGGTCGTCTTGCCGGGGCTGATGACGAGAATGATTTCCGCGATGCCGGAGGCGACTGCCTCCTCGACGACGACCTGGATCGCCGGCGTATCCACCACCGGCAAAATTTCCTTGGGGATCACCTTCGACGACGGGAGCATCCGCGTGCCCATCCCGGCCGCTAGAATGACCGCCTTTTTTACTTTCATAGCAGCGCGCTTTTTCGGGTTGGAGGCGTACTCAGATCTTCTGCTCGCGCGCTTCCTGCGCAGACTTGCATGCGATGCAAAGCGTGGTGACGGGGCGCGCCTTCAGCCGCTCGATCCCGATTTCGCCGCCGCATTCCTCGCATTGCCCATACGAGCCGTCTTCGATTCGCGCGAACGCATCGCCGATTTTGCCGAGCAACTTGCGCTCGCGATCGCGCATCCGCAGCAGAAAATTGCGATCCGATTCGAGCGCGGCCCGATCGGTCGGGTCGGCATAGGCCTCCTCCGACTCATTGTTCATGGTGCCGACCGCGCGCTCCGATTCCTGGAGAATCTCGCGTTTGCGGCCTTCAAGCAATTTCCTGAAGAGTTGGAGGTCTCTTTGCCTCACGGTTGAACTGTCCGTCACGAGCCGAGTTTTTGATTCTATCGACGCCCTGCTACCATGTAAAGCTTGCGGGATGAAAACGGCTTATCTCGACGCGTTCTCCGGCCTCAGTGGCGACATGATCGTCGGCGCAATCCTCGATTGCGGTGCGGATTTTGCCGAGTTCGAGCGCGCGATCAAATCGCTGCCGATCGCAGGTTATCGGCTCTCGACCCGGCGCAAAATCTTAAGCGGGATCTCGGCGCTTAAGTTCGATGTCACCGTGGCGGAACCGCAGCCGGAGCGTCATTTCGGCGAGATTCGCGCGCTGATCGAGGCATCTGGGCTGGCCGCTACCGTCAGGCATCGCGCGATCTCGATCTTCGAAGTGCTTGCCCAGGCCGAGGCGAAGATTCACAACACGACGCCCGATCGCGTTCATTTTCACGAAGTCGGCGCGGTCGATTCGATCATCGACATTGTCGGCACGGCATGGGGACTCGAGCATCTCGGCGTCGGCGATGTGATCGTGTCTGTGCTCCCGATGGGCGGCGGATTCACGCGCTCGCAGCACGGAGTCATTCCCGTGCCGGCGCCGGCGACGGCGGAGTTGCTGTCGGGATTCCCGGTGAAAATCGGCGACGGTGCGCACGAGATGGTCACGCCGACCGGCGCGGCGGTGGTCCGCGCGATTGCGCGTCCGGCGGAAATCCCGCTCGCGTTCGAGGTCGAGAAAATCGGCTATGGCGCGGGCGCGCGCGAGCTGGAAGATCGGCCCAATGTGTTGCGGCTGATGCTCGGGCACGAGCGGGCCGCGTTCGACAGCGACGAGATGATCGAGATCTCCGCAAATATCGACGACCTTAGCCCGCAGATTTACGACCATGTGATGAATCGCCTGTTCGCCGCAGGTGCGCGCGACGTGACTATTACGCCCACGATGATGAAGAAGAGCCGCCCGGCGGTGACCTTGGGCGTGATCGCCGAGGCCGCGCGCCGCGACGCGATCGCGGAGATTATCTTTGCGGAGACCTCGACGATCGGACTGCGGTTCCACGGCGTCGAGCGGTTGAAATTGCATCGCGAGATTCACGAGATCGAGACGCGATGGGGCAAGGTTCGCGTCAAGACATCGGGCGCGCACGGCCGCGAGCCGACTACGATTTCGCCAGAGTACGATGATTGTCGGCGAATCGCCGCGGAGCACAAGGTAGCGCTGCGCGTCGTGATGGAGGAAGCGCGGGACGCCGCACGAGCGCGCGGACCGGCGCATCGCGGCGAAAAATGACTTCCGAACGCCTGCATATCAACGAAATCTTTTACAGCATCCAGGGCGAATCCACGCACGCGGGCCGTCCATGCGTGTTCGTGCGATTAACCGGATGTAACCTGCGATGCAAATGGTGCGACACCGAGTACGCATTCTATGAAGGCCGCCAGATGCCGATTGCCGAGGTCGCCGAAATAATTCGCGGCTACCGCTGCGGCCTGGTCGAAGTGACCGGCGGCGAACCGCTGCTGCAGGAGGGTGTGTATCCGCTGGCGGATGCGATGCTCGAATCCGGCCAGACCGTGATGATCGAGACGTCGGGGGCGGTGGACGTCGGCCGGCTCGACCCACGCGTCATCAAGATCATGGACCTCAAATGTCCGGGCAGCGGCGAATGCGAACGAAATCTTTGGAGCAACCTCGACCATCTGACCCGGCGCGACGAGATCAAATTCGTAGTCGCCGATCGTGCGGATTACGAATGGGCCAGGGACGTAATCGTCGCCCGCGACCTTGCCCGGCGCGTGGGCGCGCTATTGTTGAGTCCCGTGCTCGGACAACTGGCGCCCGCCGCGCTCGCGGCGTGGATACTCGAGGATCGAATCCCGGCGCGGATGCAAATGCAGATGCATAAGCAGATCTGGCCGGGCATTTTCCGCGGCGTGTGATCGCGCGCGGGCTGCCAAATTTACCGCGCCGGCGCCGCGGAATGCTGTCGCACGGGATCGCCTGACAACAACTGCTGCGCTTTTCGCAGCGCCGCCTCGGTCTCGCGCAGCAGATCTGCAAACACTTCCGCCGCCGGCTTGATCTCGTGAATCAATCCTGCGCCCTGCCCGGTCGGCATGAATGTGCGATTGGGATCGAAGCCGTCGCCGCGCAGCCCGCTGAAGTTCATGACGCCGTTGCGCTGCGAAGTCATCGCCTGCATGGGGAACGGCTGAATCTTCGAGGGGTCCTTCTCCCACTCGAGCGCATATTCGGTGCGGATGACGCGGCAGGTCTTGCCGGTGTACGCGCGCGTGCGCATGGTGGAATCCTCGTGCGCCTTAACGATCGCTTCGCGGTAGCCCGGCGCCGCCTGCGCCTCGGGCGTTGCGATAAAGCGCGTTCCGATCACGACGCCCTGCGCACCGAGCGTGAGCGCCGCTGCGATCTGTCGTCCGTCGGCGATTCCTCCGGCGGCCAGCACCGGCAGCTTCACCGCGTCGATCATCTGCGGCACCAGCGAGAGCATCCCGATCTCGCCGGTATGTCCTCCGGCCTCGGTGCCTTGCGCGACGACCACGTCGGCGCCGGCGTCCTGCGACTTGACGCCGTGATGCACCTTGCCGCACATCACGACGATCTTCATCCCGTTGTCGTGCATCACCTTGACGAATTCCTGCGGTACCGACAGTCCGGCGACGAACACCTTGATCTTTTCCTCGATCATCACGGGTACGTGCGGGCGCATCATGTCGGGAATCGGCGCGAGCAGATCGACGGCGAACGGCTTGTCAGTCAGCTCGCGAATCTTGCGGATTTCCGTGCGCAGATCTTCGGGGCTGAGCGACGCGGCGCCAAGTACGCCAAGTCCGCCGGCGTTGGAAACCGCGGCAACCAGCTTGTGCATCGCGACCCCGCCCATCCCGGCGAGCAGAATCGGATACTTGATCCCAAAGTAATCGCAAATCGGCGTGTGCAGCATCGAAACGTTCTCCAATGGTGAGCCGTCTATGCGACTGGCTCCTGATGACATCTTTAGTCTGGCCGGTGCGGCGCGATCAAGCGCGTCTGTGGCCCCGCGGCTTGGCGTGATGCATAATCGCGTTCGCGTGCGGAGAGGTGGCCGAGCCCGGTTTAAGGCGCACGCCTGGAACGCGTGTAGACTCGAAAGGGTCTCGGGGGTTCGAATCCCCCCCTCTCCGCCA
>CALAOW010000180.1 GCA_937889395.1 uncultured Pseudomonadota bacterium
TGCTCAGGCGCGGAGTTTGCGGGCGACGTCTTTGGCGAAGTAGGTCAGGATCAAATCGGCGCCGGCCCGCTTGATTGCCGTCAGCACTTCGAGCGTGGCGCGCTCCTCGTCGATCCATCCGTTGATTCCCGCCGCGCGGATCATCGAGTACTCACCCGAAACGTTGTACGCCGCGACCGGCGCGTTGAATTCTTGCTTCACGCGCCAGATTAGATCGAGGTAGGGCAGCGCCGGCTTGACCATCACGATATCCGCGCCCTCCTCCAAATCGAGCGCGACTTCGCGCATCGCCTCGTCGCCGTTGGGCGGGTCCATCTGGTACGAGCGCCGATCGCCGAATTTCGGCGCCGATTCTGCTGCCTCGCGAAACGGGCCGTAGAACGCGGATGCAAACTTGGCCGAGTACGCCATAATTGCGACGTGGCTGAATCCGTTGCTGTCGAGCGCGGCGCGAATCGCGCCGACCCGTCCATCCATCATGTCGGACGGCGCTACGATATCGGCGCCGGCGCGCGCGTGCGACAGCGCCGAGCGCGCCAGCAGCTCGAGCGTCGCGTCGTTATCGACGTCATTGCCCACGATCGCGCCGCAATGCCCATGGTCGGTGTACTCGCACATGCACACGTCGGTAATCACCGCCATCCCGGGCACGCGCTCTTTGATCTCGCGTATCGCGCGCTGCACTTCGCCGTTGTCGTTCCACGCCTCGCTGCCCTGCGAGTCCTTGCGTTCGGGAATTCCAAACAGGATGACTGCGGGGACCCCGGCGTCCCACGTCTCGCGCGCCTCCGCGACGACATTGTCCACCGACATTTGCGCCACGCCCGGCATCGATTCGATCGCGTTCTTCACGCCGCGTCCGGGGCACACGAACATCGGCGCAATAAGGTCGTCGGGCGACAACCGCGTCTCGCGAACCATCCTTCGAATCGTTTCAGTGCGTCGCAGCCGCCGCGGCCGATTGATTGGAAATGCCATAGTTCTTCCCCGAGCTGGATTATATAGGACGAGCAAACCTAACCCCTAACTCCTTCCCTCGGTGTCACAGACACGCGGGAAGGGGAACAATCGCGAATTTAATCTGAGGACGGGAAGAGTTTGGGTTTGAGGTGGGAGTCGTAGTACGGGCGCATCGAGCGCAGCGCGCGCATCTGATGATAGGCGAGTTCGTCGTCGGGGTAGCGATGCTCGGGGCCGAGCACGCATCCCGCCCGCGCGTGGCATCGCGGCGCGCAATCCGCCTCGACTTCGACGCGATGCGTCAGGCATTTGGGGATGTCCCATCCCGAATCGGCGCTTACCGCGCCAGCCGGACACGCGGAGATGCACGTGCGCGCAGTGCATCGCGGGCACGGGTCGAAGCCGAGCGCGTCGCCCGGTGAATCGAGCTCTTCGTCGAGCAGGAGCGCGGCGCGAAATGCGATCCACGGTCCATATATAGGATGCACGGTGACGCCGAGGATGCTCGGCCCGGCGACTCCCGCGACTTTGCCCAGCTCGATGAAGTTGAGCGTGCGGCCGCTCTTCATGAACGGGTAAACGGTGATGCATCGTGCGCCCGATGCGCGAAGGGGGCCGGCCACGTCGCGCTGGACAACTTCGCGAGTGAATTCGTCGAGCGGATTCGCGCGATTCCACCATCGCGGATGGCGCGCCGCGTGGGATTTGAGCGCATCCCAGAGCGCGCCGCCGCCGTTGCCGATGACGACGATCGAGCGTGCATGGGAATCGATCGCCGAGGCGCGCGAAATTTCCGTGACCGCGGTTTCGTTGTCGTAGCGCGCCACGGGAGTCGCCGCGACCAGATTGAGTCCATGCGGCGCGGCGGCGTGGCGGATGTTATCCAGAGTCGATGACATGATGAGGCTAGGCGATCTTGTAAGTGACGAGCGCGTCGGCGATGAGGGCGTCGGACGCGTCGGCGATTTCGACGCTCAGGCTGGCGATGCGCTTGCCCCTCCGGTTCACTCGGGCGCGGGCGGTCAGGTCAGAATTCACGGCGAAGCCCGTGTAGTTCACCGTGATCGAGATGGTCGCGGTGCGGACGGTTTCGGCCAAAGTCCACACCGCGGCGCATGCAGCAACGTCGGCCAGCGAGGCAATCGCGCCGCCGTGAACGGGAGCGGCCCGGCCGCCCTCGTTGAGCAGCCGCAAGTCGAATGGCATCCGCACCAGCGCCGCGCCGTTGGCGGCGGATTCGATCTTCAGCCCGAGCATCGCGGCGAACGGAGCGCTTTCAAGCACCCGGACAAAGCGGCTTCGATCCTGATCAGCCATTACTTTTGTAAACCAAGCGCGTCGGGCAGCTCCGCGAGGTCCGAGATGACGATGTCCGGCGCAGGAATTCCCTCGGGCAGCTCGCGATCGCGCGTGCGAATCCACGCCGAATGCATCCCGACGCCCTTGCTGCCCAGCACGTCGTCGAGAGGAGTATCGCCAACGAACAGGATATCGGCGGGCTCGAGGCTCATCAGGTCGAGAATTTTTTTGAAGATGAGCGGGTTGGGTTTTCGGTAGCCGGTGTCGGCCGAGATAATCACGGCGTCGAAGAGCTCGCGGATGCCGGTGTCATGCATGATGAGGTGGCCGGTTTCGGAATCGTCGAAGTTTGAGATCAAGCCGACGCGCAGGTGCCTGGCGATTCTTTTCATCGCGTCGATTCGCGGCGCCGGTGCCCAGGTGACCTCGCGCACCCGTCCCATGTGGATTCGGCGCAGACTTTCGGCCAGTGGCGCTGCCAGGTCTTCGTCGACGCCGAGCAGTTTGAGCGTGCGCGAGAAGCGCTCGAGGCAGGTAATCTCGATCGCGTCCGCCTTCGCTCGCTGGCTGAATATCTCGCTGTAAACCGACGCGTGCGCCTCCGCGAAGGCGTCGCGGTCGAAGCGCTCGCCGAGCGCGGTTTCCAGCGCGGGATAAAGTAGGGGAGCCGTGCTTCGAATTTCGCGCCCGCGGAATTGCATGACCGGCAGCGCTTCGAGATTCCAGTTGACGAGCGTGTCGAATAAATCGATCACGACCGCCTTGTAACGATGCTCAGCCACGCGAGGTCAACGCTCCCGAAGTGCCCACGATTGCGGCGAGATTCAACAGCAGCACGGCGCCATTGAGAATCACCGACATCCGGTGCAGCCGGTCGAACTCGGCCTTGCGGGCAGCGTCGGGATTTGGATCTTCGATGACGGTGCGGATGGCGTCGGCTCGCGGCAGAATGACCGTGCCGGCATAAAAGGTAATTCCGAGCGCGATTGCCAGCACGACCGTGGTGGCGCCCCACCACATCCGCGGGCCGCGCACGGCGGTGAAATACACCGCGAGGATGAGGCTCACCGTTCCCGCGACGTAACCGAGCATGTAGTAGCGCGGGAAGATTGCGCTGATCACTTGGCCGGCTTCGGCTGTCGGCAGATGCGTGAAAACCTCCGGCGCGGTGAAGAACGAGAAGAAAACAATTCCGCCGAGCCAGCATCCAAGTGCGGCCAGATAAATCGACAAAATTAAAATCATTTTTTTCAGTAATTAGTAATTAGCATCGCGTTCAGTTGAGCCATCGGTCCGGCGCGCCGGGCATTGGCTGGCGCTCGGAAAATCCACTGTTCACGCTGTGCCATGCGACGACGCGCGGCTCGCCGAACTGCCAGCACAGGAAAACAACTTCGTCGTCCGCGTCATAGGGAAAATCGATCAGCCCCAGGTCGATATCCTTGAGGATGCATCCGAACGATTCGATTTGGGCGGCGGCGTCGGCCATGTTGGTTGCGAACGAGCGTAACTCGGGATAGCGGCCGACGATTTCGCTCATTGCGGAGTGCAAAATCGAGGGATCGGTCACCGACAATTCGTCGATCCGCGCGCGCAACGACGTCGCCTGCATCTGCAGTTGGCGCATCAGAATTTCCAGACGTGGAATCAGCTCGTTGGCTTCTTCCTCGCTGAATAGCTTATCGAATCCGATATTAGGCAATGTTTCCTCATCAGTAGCGCGAGCCGGTCACCGTGATTAGCTTCTTATCCAAGAGGTAACCTCGTCCGCCCCACCACCGTATATTACGGTGAAGTTTGGGTTGCGTGGAAGGCGTGGCGGGGTTTGCCCTACGAGGTTCGATTGACCTATGGCAGATAAACCCAAAGGCGAAAAACGCTTCGAGATTGAAGAGGATCTGAGCAAGGCCGAGATTCCCGAGGTCCTGCCGGTGCTGCCGTTGCGCGGCATCGTGATTTTCCCGAGTCAGATTCATCCGTTCCTGGTTTCGCGGCCGTCGTCGCTCAAGTTGATCGAGGACTGCGGTCAGACCTCGAAGGTTATCGCGCTGGCGGCGCAAAAGAACCCGGAAGACGAGCAGCCCGCGCCCGAGGGATTGTTCCAGCTCGGCACCGCGGTGCGCATCCTCAAGATGTTGCGCTATCCGGATCAGAGCGTACGCGTGCTGGTGCAGGGATTGGCGCGTATCGAACTCGGCGAGTTCACCCAGCGCGAGCCGTACTTCCTCGCGCACGTGAAGCGGCTCAATGAGCCGGTTTCCTCCGACCGGGAAATCGACGCGCTGCACGCGCATCTGGTCAGCCAGTTTTCCAAGTTCGTCTCGCTGGTGCCGTACCTGCCCGACGAATTGCAGGTGATGGCGATGCAGGTCAAGGAGGCCAGCCGGCTTGCCGACATGGCCGCCTCCTACCTGAAGATTTCGATCGAAGAGGGGCAGGATCTTCTTGCGACGCTCGACGTTCGCGCGCGGCTGGAAAAGCTGATCGCGATTCTGAGCCGCGAGATTGAGATGCTCGAACTCGGCCATAAGATTCAGTCCCAGGTTCAGACCGAGCTCAACAAAAATCAACGCGAGTATTATCTGCGCCAGCAGCTCAAGGCGATCCAGAAGGAACTGGGCGAGGGCGACGCGCGCACTTCCGAAGTCGAGGAAATCGAAAAGAAGATCGAAGAGGCGAAAATGTCGCCCGAGGCGCGCAAAGTCGCGGACAAGGAACTCGAGCGCCTCAAGATGATCCCGCCCGAGTCGGCGGAGCACACTGTCGTGCGCACCTATCTCGACTGGCTGGTCAGCCTGCCGTGGGGCGTCTCGACTGAGGACAATCTCGACATTCGCCACGCGCGCCAGGTGCTCGACGAGGACCACTACGACCTCGAAAAAATAAAGGAACGCATCCTCGAGTTCCTCGCGGTGCGCAAGCTCAAGAACGACTCCAAGGGACCCATCCTGTGCTTCGTCGGGCCTCCGGGCACGGGCAAAACCTCGCTGGGCAAGTCGATCGCGCGCGCGCTCGGCCGCAAATTCGTGCGCCTGTCGCTCGGCGGCATCCGCGACGAGGCCGAGATTCGCGGCCATCGCCGCACTTACATCGGATCGTTGCCGGGCCGAATCATCCAGGGGCTTCGCAACGCGGGCTCGAACAATCCGCTGTTCATCCTCGACGAAGTGGACAAGCTCGGCATGGACTTTCGCGGCGACCCGGCGTCGGCGCTGCTCGAGGTGCTCGATCCGGAACAGAACAACACGTTCTCGGATCATTACCTGGACGTGCCGTTCGATCTTTCAAAAGTACTGTTCCTGACCACCGCCAACATGCTCGACCCGGTTCCGCACGCGCTGCGCGACCGAATGGAAGTGCTCGAGCTGCCGGGATACACCGAGGAAGAGAAGCTGCAAATCGTGCAGCGGCACCTGGTCCCCAAGCAACTCAACGAGAACGGACTCGGCGATCAGAAGATCGAATTTTCTGAGGAGGCGCTGCGCGAGATTATCCATAGCTACACGCGCGAGGCCGGGCTTAGAAATCTCGAGCGCGAGATCGCGCGCGTCTGCCGCAAGATCGCGCGTTCGATAACCGAGGGCGAAACTGCCCCTCCGATCGTTTCCGGAGCCGACGTGCAACGCTACCTCGGCGCGCCGCGCTTCTTTTCCGAGGTCGCTGAACGCACGCAGGAGCCGGGGGTTGCGACCGGGCTGGCATGGACGCCCAACGGCGGCGAGATAATGTTCATCGAGAGCACCCGGATGCCGGGGCAGAAAGGTCTCAACCTTACCGGCTCGCTCGGCGACGTGATGAAGGAATCGGCGCAGGCCGCGCTCTCTTACGTACGTACCCACGCAGCGGCGCTGGGAATCGCGCCGGACTTTTTCGAGAAATCCGACATCCACATCCACGTTCCCGCCGGAGCGATTCCCAAAGATGGACCGTCGGGCGGCGTGACGATCGCGGCGTCGCTGGCGTCGTTGCTCAGCGGCCGGCCGGTGCGATCCGACGTCGCGATGACCGGCGAGATAACGCTGCGCGGCAAGGTGCTGCCGGTCGGCGGTATCAAGGAGAAGGTGCTTGCGGCAAGGCGCGCCGGGATCAAGACGATCATTCTGCCGCGCCGCAACGAGCGCGACCTCGAGGACATCCAGCCCGAAGTGCGCAAAGAGCTCGAAATGATTTTCGTCGATACTGTCGATGAGGTCATTCGGCACGCGCTGCGCGATGGCGACGCCGTGCAGGCTGCGGCCGAGCCCGCTCCCGCGGCGCAGCCGGCGCCCACTCCCGCGGCCGCGCCCGCTCCCGCGGCGGCGCGGACCGAGCGGACGGTGCTGAATTAATAGGGATATCGCGAGAAGCTCGCCAATCAGCTCGGCATAATCTGGAAAATGATGCGCGCTGCGATGCTGGAACGGTCCAGCCGCGGCGCGTATGTTTTTGACGGCCACCGGGCCCGCGGAAATCTGATCTCGTGAAGATAGCGATCGTTGCGGCCGAAGCCGCCCCCCACGCAAAGGCCGGCGGTCTCGCCGACGTGATCGGCGCGCTGCCGGGGGCATTGAAGGCGGCCGGCGAGGAACCGTCGCTGATCGTGCCCGGCTACGCTTCGCTTGTGCAAAGCGTCGAGAATTCGCCGGTCGTGCGCGATATCCCGATGCGATTCGGCGCCGGCGTCGAACGTTTTTCGGTGTTGCGCGCGGCCGATCCGCATGGCGTGCCGATGTACCTGATCGATCATCCCGGATTTTTCGCCCGGCGCGGAATCTATGGCGAGAACGGGATCGACTATCCGGACAACATGCGGCGCTTTGTCTTCTTTGGCCGCGCGGCCGCCGTCGCAGCCGCAGAGATAGTCGCGCTGGACGTAGTCCATGCTCACGATTGGCATTCGGCGGCCGTGCCAATCGCGATGCGCGCCGACGACGCTCTTCTCCCCCGGTTCAAAAGGGCGCTCTCGATCTTCACGCTTCACAATCTTGCCTTCCAGGGTATCGGCAAACGCGAGGACTTTGCGCTGCTCAATCTCGGCGCCTCGTATTTTTCGGTCGATTACCTGGAATTTTACGGCCACTTGAATCTGATGAAGGGCGCTATCGTTCTGTGCGACGGCGCGTCAACCGTCAGCCCCAGCTACGCGCACGAAGTGACTACAGACCCGGAACTCGGCTTTGGACTCGAGGGAGTGCTTCGCGACAAGGGCGAAAATTTCGTGGGAATCCTCAACGGCGCCGACTACAACGAGTGGAATCCCGCCACCGACCGCGCAATCGCCGCGACTTACACGCCCGCGAAACCCGACGGCAAGCGCGCGTGTGCGCGCGCGTTGCGCGATTCACTCGATCTGCCGAGTCGCAAGGATTGGCCGATGGTCGGGATGGTCACCCGCATGACCGGGCAAAAAGGCGTCGACCTGCTTAAGGACGCGCTCGACGCCGTGATGCGCCTGGATTTGCAACTCGTCATGCTCGGGAACGGCGATCCGGTGCTCGAGAAATTCTTCAAACAGGCAGAGTCACGCTACCCTGAAAAACTTCGCGCGATAATCGAGTTCAACAACACGATCGCGCATCGAATCCAGGCTGGCAGCGACGCTTTCCTGATGCCGTCGCGATTCGAACCGTGCGGACTCACCCAGATGTATGCGCTGCGCTACGGCACGGTGCCCGTGGCGCGCGCCACCGGAGGACTGCGCGACACGGTAAGTGAGTTCGATCCCCGGCGCGCGACCGGCAACGGCTTCGTATTCGACAAGTTCGACGCGGCTGAAATGGTCGCGGCGATGGGCAGGATGGTGGCGACGTTCAGGGAGCGCACGACGTGGCGGCGGCTGATGCAAAATTGCTTTGCGTCGGATTTCTCGTGGGAACGGGCGGCTGGACAATACCTCGCGTGGTTCACGCGGCTGCGAAAAGATCGCGGCCTCAGCTAGAATCCGGCCATGGCAACCGCGCCTCGCGAATATCTCGTTTATGCCGACGGCTCCTGCATCGGTAACCCCGGGCCGGGCGGATGGGGCGTCGTGATCCGCGATCCCGATGGCGTTGTGACCGAACTCAACGGCCACGATCCTTCAACCACCAACAACCGGATGGAATTGATGGGCGCGATCGAGGGCTTGCGCGCGACCGAACGCGGCGCCCACGTTGTTGTCCGCAGTGACAGCAGGTACGTCGTCAATTCGATGACGCTTCATTACAAGCGCAACAAGAATCACGATTTGTGGAAACTGCTCGACGCCGAAGCGGTGGCACGGCGCGTTCGATTCGAATGGGTTCGCGGACACGACACCGATCCGATCAATAATCGCGCCGACGAACTCGCCATGATGGGTGCGAATGGCCGGCTGGTTGCCGATGGAGCATTGCCGGAGAGATCGCGGACGCGACGTATGACGCGAGCATCGAAGACCGACGACTCAGCCGAGGCGGCCGAGCTCATGGGGCGGCTCAAGCCCGGCGAATCGATTCGCGAATGCGCGGCATGCGGCGCGAAGTTTGTAAGCGACGGCAACGAAAACAACTTCTGCTCGCACGCCCGCTGCCAACTTCAAGCACGCGGCCGCTGAAGCGGCCGTCCTAATCACCTACCAGATCGACGGAACCAACGCGTCCGTCTCGCGTATGTAGGCGTCGTACTCTTCGCCAAATTGCGCGCGCATCTCGGCCTCTTCGGACTTCATTCGTCGCTGCGCGAAAATCGCTCCGACGATCAGCGCCAGGATCGCGGTGATAGGCGCTCCGTAGATGAGCGGCCATCCCAACATTACCAAATATGCACCCGCGTAGATCGGATGCCTGACGTAACGATAAAAGCCGCTCTTGACGAGCACCGGATGCTCGGCCGTTCTGCCCGAAGTAAAAAATCCGAGCTGAACGCGCGCGCCAAGCGCCAGCCACATCCCCCACAGTGCAATCAGCAGTCCAAGCGCGCTGACGAATGCGGGCGCTGAGCCGCCGTAAGCATAAGTGCGCTCGAACGGCGCCGCCGCAAACGTTACAAGGATTGGAAGCTGCACGGCGATTCGCTGGCTGAGTTCTTCGTGTGCGGGACTGTCCTCGGCGTCTTCGCGCACAATCAAATCGGCAAAGCGAAAGCCCGCGTATGCCGCCAGGTATGCAAGCACATAGTGATGCTCGGTAAAGTAGGAGGTGATTCCGAGTCCCATCGCGATCGCGCCGCCGACGGCCATCAGGAAGATCGCCTCCTCCGCGAAGCGCAGCGCCAGGCTGCGGATGAAATGCGGATGCGCGCCGGGCGCGTCGGCGGCGAGCAACGCGGTAGGCGGCTTCAATCCTCCGGTTGCCTTGCCGTTGGATTGGGGCGCCTCCTGATTCATTTCACTCGCCATCGCGCCACTCTTGCAGATGCATTGAGATGATCAAAGAGGGGCCAAGCGCAAGCCGATCCGCAGCGAGATAGGTGCAGCTAGCCGATTGCGCTGATTCGCGAAAAAGGAAATTTACCGCGAATGTCGAAAAGTGGCGGATTCGTCCTCGCATTCTGCGACTTCCAGTAAGCTATTGATTTTAATGATTTTTCTGCCATTGCCGAGCGCCGGTACCAAATGCTTAGTTTGGAAAGTTGTTATCAAATCGAGAGTTTTTCTGATGGCACACAGGTTGCTTTACCCAAGTCAGTCACTGAATACGGGAGGACCTGAAAATGAACGCAACAACCAATGAAGCAAGAATCGCGGGAATCGGCAACGCCAACGAAGCGGCGGAATCCACTACTGGAGTCCGGTTCGCGCAGAACAGTCTGCTGAGCGAACTGCCCGGCGTGGTGTTCGGTTTGATCACGCTCGGATACGTCGTCAGTTCGCTGCTGGCATTGGCCTGAAATCGTCCGAGGAAGTTACGGGAGGGGACGCGGTGGCGGGCTCATCCACCATTCGCGATACCATGGTGAGTGACACCCAGATGACCGCGGCCGCCAGCACGATCGTGAACCACGCCATCGCGCGAATTCGCCGCAGCATCGAGTTCAACTGTTCGACGGTAAACGCCTCGCCGTCGCCGTGTGCCGCCACCTCTTCCTGCCGGCCGATTCTGAATGCCAGTCCGAACGTGATGTAGGTCTGGATCAAGATGAGAACGAAGGCGAGCGCCAGCTTCAGCTCGAGCGCCGAACCGATCCGCGCGAAGTAGTCGAACTTCATCGACGCTTTCAAGTCCGTCAGGCGCGTCGCGCCGCTAATCACAACAATTCCCAGCACCGCGATCGTGAACGGGTTGTAAAACTTGAATCCGGCGATCAGGCTCGAGCGCCGGGCCGCCTCGTTGGGCGCGGTCTGTGCGGCCGGAATCAGCATATAGATGACCGCGAATTGCGCGCCGACGTACGCCGCCATCGCGCACAGATGCAACCACGTCAGGAATTCGCCGCTGATCATCGCCAAGCTATTTTCTGTAGACCTTCACCGAGTCCGCGCAGGACGAAGCTCGGCGTATGCGCGAAGTCATTGCCGGCCGGCTTCTTGCGCTTCCAGCCAGCGCTCCGTGTCGATCGCCGCCATGCATCCCGTGCCCGCGGCTGTGACCGCCTGCCGATACACGCTGTCGGCAACGTCGCCGGCGGCGAACACGCCGTCGATGTTGGTGTAGGTCGATCCCGGTTTCACTTTCAGATAGCCGACCTCGTCCATCGTGAGCTGGCCCTTGAAGAGCGCGGTGTTTGGCTGATG